>VMTH01000140.1 GCA_013791745.1 Candidatus Omnitrophota bacterium | reverse complement strand
CTCAAGCGCCTGAGGCACCATGATCTTTTTGTTCTGACTGTTATCAAAAGGAGCACCATTCTCCTGTTTGGCGTTTGTCGATGTAAACAGCGTATGCGCAGTTTTAAGGTTATCGAAACCATTAGCACCAGTCAGAGCCAGCGCCAACCCATTGTAATAGGTTGAACCGTTCTTCGCAGTCCTAAGATTGTCACTTAAATTGATTGCACATACAGCATCATAAGCCAGTTTGCCATAGGAAGGCGTGTTATTCTTTGTCGCGTTGTCATAAACATCGTGTCCAAGTATAACTCCACCATAATTAAACAAATCTGTCGCCAGACTTTCTTTCGTGTTCTCGATAGCCGCGGGCATATTACTCTTGATGTAATCGCGAATAAAATTCTTTACCCTCGGAAAATCAGCGTCAAGCTCAAACGTCACGGGCGATTTACCATAAAATCTCTTTTTGGCAATGTAAACCGTGAACCCTTCTGAAGCCTGATACTCCTGTATCGAGCCAC
Organism: Candidatus Omnitrophota bacterium; assembly: GCA_013791745.1. Taxonomy (NCBI): domain Bacteria; kingdom Pseudomonadati; phylum Candidatus Omnitrophota; species Candidatus Omnitrophota bacterium. The sequence goes on along the minus strand of VMTH01000140.1, from coordinate 5,861 downwards.
CTTCTTCCTTCTGGGGAAGCTTGTCAATCGCTATCGCACTTGTCATCTGGGCGAATGAGCCCTTGATTTCCGACAACGGCTTGACCGTCATAAACTTAGGGTAAATAGGCGAATAGCTTTTGTAAAACGGGTCTGCCGCCTCCCAATACCATTCGTGCATATCTGCCGCCATTCCTTTTATAAATGTACTTCTATCCATAATAACCTCCTACGTTACTTACTGCTACGCGGCTTAAATTACGCCGGCTTCTGCTGTGATACCAAGTCTAACGGCTAATCTGACATACACGGTCTGCGCGTCGACATCAAAGCCGACTATCTGCAAAATATCATCCGTGCTTGTTCCAATATCAGCCATCTGTATATTGTCAGTTGTAACTATGTCACACACATCACCAACGAGCAAAAGACCCTCTGCTTCTGTGAAAGCGGCATCAACGGGCATTTCATACACAGCTTCCCTTGATATGTTCAGAGGAACTTTCTCAGCAGAAGCCACAGCGCTTGATGTGTATTCACCAACACTCGCCCAACCAAACGGAATTTCGCCCGTAGCAGTGATGTTAAAAACACCTGCCGCATTCGTCATAAACTTGCCGCTCTTGTATTTGAAAACCTGCGAAGCCGCAAGAGGCACTCCCTGAGAGAGCAACACATCCGGCCCGTATTTCTTACCATAATTCATATCCATAATAACCTCCTGTTATTTTTGACTTTTCAAAGCCATGTTTCTTTTTTCAATGATAGTCCTTGCTCTTTTAAGGTCGATTCCGTGTAATGCAGAATACTTCTTGGCTTCTAATTCGTTTCCGTCGCTTAACGCGACTGACGCACCTGAAGCCGGAGAAGTTTCAATCGCCGAACCGCTTTTTTCCTTCTTTCCAAGCAATTCACGCAAATGTTTCTTCTGCACCCTTGCAACCGCGACATCTATCACTACCGGGTTGCTTGCCAAAATTGGGTCGTATGTGTCGAGTTCAGCGTTTATCTCTACCTTATATTTTGCTATAAGTCCGAGATCATCTTCCGCTTGCAGGTTTCTTAGGATTTCCGCTCGCGTATTCTTGGCGGCGGTCATCTTCAAGGTGTTTATCTCACCCATAAGTTCCCTGTTACTCTCTTGAGCCATAAACTTGACCGTTTTCAGTAGCTCATCTACCATTTCCGGCTCATAGTTCATGTCAGTTAGCTTTTGCTTGAAATCGCTTACTGCGACATCTTTTTCTACGCTCGAAGTCTTGGACTGGATGCTTTTCTTCATCTCCGCAAGCTCTGTTTCCAGAATCTGCGTTCTTTTCTCGTTCTCCGCTAACTTCCGGTCTTTTTCAGCCAGTCTGTTTTTAAGCGGAACGCCTTTTTCATCCACTTCCTCTTGTGATACACCGGTCTCACCCTCCGGGGCGGGAGTCACAATTTCTTCGGGCTTCTCTTCTGCTCTCTCTAACTGTTCCACATCTGAAAGCTCATCCCATTCTTCTTTTGACAATTTCATAAAATCCTCCATTCTCGCCTACATTTTTGTAACCCGTATGAGGGGATAGCGATAATGTCCTTCTGTGCTTAGGTTGTTCCTTTTCTGTCCAATATTAAGTTATTTTAGAGTTATTTCTTTTCGCAGGTAATCAATCTTTCCCGGCGAAATGGAAACCGTTATCTTGCCGAAGTTGTTCTCCGTCAACATATCAGTTAATAACTCTATAACTTTTTTAATATCTATATTATTGTTACTTGTCTTTTGCGTTTTGTCAATACCCATTATTCTATTTCCTTTTTAGCGTCTTCAAATTCTTTGACTATTGCTATCGGATAATCCAGTATCGTTTCTATCAGCTTTATACACGCCGCCGACGCTGTTGCGTTACCACCGCACAATGTAGTATCAAGCATTATCTGTTTATATTCATCGCTTACTTTCTTTAAGTAACTTGTGTATAGCGGATATTTTTCATCCTGAAACAGTCCGTAGAATTCTAACGACAATGCCTTTATCTCTTTTAATCTGCTCTCACGGCTCTGCTCTTTATTGCTGATAACATTATTCTGTGTTAATACTTTTTTGCGATATTCCAACCGCTCTATTGACTTCTGCTTTATTGTTTTGAATATATTATCCATTGGGTTGTCCTTGCTGTGGCATCATCATTTCCGACATAGTCTCCATAATCTCTGAAAGAGGGATTTCCCCCATCTGTGCTAATCTCTCCGGCGGCAACAATGATAGCTGTTGCAACAGCGGATTTACATTAACATCGGGCAATAACTCTTTTTTATGCTTCTCAATGCTCCCACCTATCGCGTCTATAAACGCCGACAATATTATGTTCCTCTTTGCAGGGTCTTGCATCACATCAGGAAACAATCCGAGAAACTCCGCGAACTGGTTTATCATTTGCAGTTCAAACGCTTTGTTTAAGCTGATTTCAGTTCCGTGAGGCACATACCTCAACTTCTTGTCTCTCGTGTCTGTATTGACCTGTTTATCCCCGCTATTGAAGTAATAACGGTCATCCGGCTTAAACTGCATATATAAACTATCCACCTGCTGCGCTAACTCTGAATTACCCAACTGCAATTCCCTGATATAATCATCTATTCTTTCATTCCCTGCGCTCAACAGCATTGCCGTCTTTGAAGCAGGGGCGTGGGGATCAGCCGGAGATTCACCGCCACTCATGCCCGAAGATACCCCGCTCAACTTTTCGTCTAATCTCATGCCTAAGCTCAATAAATTATAATGCTCGCTTGAGAATGGCGTTAGATTAAGATTCGTCAATGTTCCGCCTGTTTGAGCGTAATACAATGAGCCGGGGCCGGCGTCAGGCGGTATAACAACCTTGCCTGTAACTACTTTCGGCGGATTCTGATGTAAATCAGCCATATTATATACAGAGTTCCATAATCTATCAATCATCTCTGAACTCTCTTTTGACCTCTCGGCTAATCCGTATCCATAAAAACTGTCGTCTCTGGGTATAATGTAATACGGAATATAATATATCCTTGCGTGCCAATACGGAAAGTGTATAATCCTCAATATCGCCTTGCTGTCATCATCTATCGTTACTACATATCTGCGGAAACTTCCCTTCTTCTCAATATCAGAATAGAGTATGGTTTCGTAATGAGTATATGTTTCTTCCTGATATTTCTCGCCCTTTGACTTCTTTATCTGCTCAACGCCTTCTTCATCATAATACTCTGCATCAAGTTTTCTCTGTATATCCATCCAAGTAAGAACGCGTTTCTCTGATATAACTTTCTGCCTATACATATCCTTGATAGTAGGTCTTACATAGAAATCCTCTATCGGCACCTGATACGGCCTCGGCGCGGAATACCTGATTATACTCTCTGTTATCTTCGTGCTTATCTCTTGCCCAGACGCCAGTAGTATTAAATTCTTTGCGAACTCTTCCTCGTCAACTTCGTATTTCAAGCTGTCAAGTTTGTATTTATCTATATCATTCGGCTTGTATCTTTTCAGGAAATCAAACTCCTCTTCCTGATTGTCAAACGGCACTTTCAATATGCTTGTTCCCTGTATCGTTGCTTTTCTATACAGCGGACTATACATATTCTGGACTTCAACTTCTTTGCGCAATCTGTAATCAAGCCAGTCCTCGTGGTCTCTCAAATTAGCAGGAACTATTCCTTCTTCGCTCGGTTCAAGTATTACTATCGGCTTTGCCTCAAGCGTTTGCTTCTTTGCTTTCAGCGTCGTTATATCTACTGACACAAGTAATTGATTGATATGATATTGCGCTGACCCCGACCATATCTCTGATTTCCTTTCAAATGTGCCGTCATATAACATTTGTCCGGCTTCCCAATTATGCTCTAAGTTTTGCTCGTCTCTCTCTTTTTGTATTTGCTGTAATCCTGTTTCAATCTCTGCTGTGACTTGTAATTTCTGCTCGTCGTTCAATTTCACTTTTATAATATCGTTATTCATTTTTCGCAAATCCCCCTCGACGTTTAATACGTTAAACACATATTCTCTTTTCTAAACATATTCAACGTTCAATACATATTGAACATTCTGAAAAGTAAATAGCATATGCCGCGAAACCTGTCAATAGGGAAAATCATCTCATCTTTCCTCTCGGCATTACCACGACATTACCGGTTATCTTATTCCCCCTAATCACTATGAGGTTCGCACCAACTCCCTGCGTCTTATAATAATACTTCGGGTAGATTACATACATCGAGACGACGCCCAATAAAATAAGCAATGCTATTTTTATATGCTTCATTTTGATTTCTCCTGCTGTGTCTTTACATAATCTCTTATACATTCTTCTCGCGTTGGAATTTGCCATATAACCCAGAACATAATACCTACGGCTATAATAAGCAATATCGTTTCCGGTCTATTGCCGCAACCCATCATTCTCTCGTATTTAGTAATCATTTTATCTTGCTCCGCACTAACTCCGCTATCGCCATATTTATCCTGCCGACTAAATTATACATCTCCATTTCACCCTTCGGCAATATCCCCCTAACCATTAAATCGCCACTCTTAGTTAGGTATATCTCCAATATCTTCTTGTCTATACTCGCCTCTAATTTAACTTCTTTACGACCCATTGCCCGTCTCATCTGCCTGCTCAACTTCTCAAACACCTTCCCCCCTTCGTCTTGCTATTCCCGGCTGATATTCTGTGTCTACTTCGTAGCTCTGCGCCGTGTCTATCGTCATAAATCTATATGCGACTGCGAGGTAGCGCCCTGAATCTGAATAGTGTTCTGACCAGTCCTTGTGAGGAATCGGCATAAAATCCTTTCTCTTCGCGTCGTAATGCTTATGATACTGCAGCCACGCTTCTAACATCGGCTTGCAATTCTTATCATCTATCCAGAATTGATTGAACAACTGCCTCATAGCGTTGATTCCTACATCTATTCCCAGCTTTGGCACTATCAGCACGTTCTTAAGCCCTGCGTCCTCTGCTATTGATTTAAGCGATGTTCCTGTGGCTATTTGAGTAGGGTCTGCATCGTGCGGCATAAAGTGTGCGCCATAGATATACGGCTTTTGCTGTAATAACCTCACGAAGTCGTTTATACTACTTCCACCGCCAGACAGGCAATCTATGAGATGTATTTCCTTCCCTATCTTCTGACTGAATATAATAGCCATGTGGTCTTTCTTGCCTATATCCCAATGCGTATGGACTGGAAACCCCGCCTGATATGGCACTGAACATATACGGTTATCTTCGCGAGCCGTCTTAATAACATCAGAGTAATAAGAGCCAAGCATCCCCGATTCAGGATTACAGAAATACTCCTGCTGTATTAAATCCTCGCTCATGCCCTCGTCTCTTTCCTTTTGTATATCTGCCTGACTTATTACAGGTAGTCCGTTTGGCAATCTTGTGTCGTTTATAGTTGAAACTTCGCAAAACCATTCAGGATTGTCTTTAGCCATTTCATATAAATCAAAACCGTGATTTTTACCACGAAAAGTATAAATAAATGCCGCCCATCCCTTATTCTCTCTTAATATAGGCCTGAAATAATCCCACGCCGCCGGATCCTGTAATGAAAATTCACTAAATCCCATGCCGATAGGATTAGTTCCCATATACGAATTGTAATTATCTGAACCACCTAACTGAAATATAGAGCCGTCTTTAGTTGTTATTTTCATTTCAGATTCGTTTTTCTTTTTTATGTAGTCTTTCGGGAAATGCTGAATAAATGGGAATCCATCATAGTCCATACCGTCCCATATTGCTTTTCGGGCTTGAGTAATCTCTGGAAACATATAAAAGTATGTCCCGCGGCGCTCCGGCATTTTGCTTATCATCAAATTTAATAGGTTTTTATCCTTCCCCCACCGCCTGTGCGCT
>VMTH01000139.1 GCA_013791745.1 Candidatus Omnitrophota bacterium | reverse complement strand
GCAAACAGTATTATGAATAACGCGATCGTTGAAAACGGGCTGGCCGAAAAAATAAATAACGGAGACGCTGATATTTTCGAAGAGATTATGGACAGATACGCGGCCGGCCTTATGAATTTTATTTATTCGTATGTAAGAAACAGGGAAGAAGCCGAGGATATTACCCAGGAAGTTTTTTTCAGGCTTTGGAAGAAAAGAGAGAAGTATCAGCCCACAGCCAAGTTGAGCACTTACCTTTACCGCATCGCGGCGAATCTGTGTATTGATTATAAACGGAAAGAGGCCAGGTCGCCTTTGACATATTCTATTGACGAGCCGGTTCAAAAGACTGATGGAGATGTTCCAAGAGAATTAAAAGAATCAGGCCCCACTCCCGAAGAAATAATTGACAATAGATCAGAAAGAATCCGTGTTGAAAAAGCGTTAGAGGGACTTCCTGCAAAGCAGAGAATGGCGCTCATATTACGCACCTACGAGAATAAAAATTATCAGGAGATCGCTGAAATACTCAAATGTTCAAAGCCGTCTGTAGAGTCTCTTCTTTTCAGGGCCCGTCAGAATCTAAAACAAGGACTGAATAGCGATTAAGCGAACAATCAAAAAAAGTTATAAGTTGAAAGACAAAAAAATATAATAGAGGGATTATTCGCCCGCCTGCCGGTTTTTAATGAATTCCCCGGATGTTTAACCGCCGCCCCAAAATTTTTTAATTTCCACCCGGTCATTATTTTTTAGAGAGACTTGCCCGTAATTTTTCCAGGGAACAGCTTTGTCATTTACCGATACGACCTGGCCTATGGTATTAATTTCTAATTTCTTTAATACGGCTTTTAAAATTTTCTTTTTTATATTTTTTTTCTTCCCGTTTAAGAATATATTCATTTTGAACTCCCGCGCTTATGTATATTAACCCGGCTGCAGGAACAGTCCGTGTTTTTTTCATATTTTATGGTTTTGAAATTGTTTTCCGCATAGTCTATAAACAGGATCATATTTGACAGGCATTTTCCGGCGCCGGTAATATGCTTTATAACTTCTATTGCCTGTAATGCGCCCATATTTCCCGCGACCGGGCCCAGTATGCCGAATATATCCGAGCTTGTGTTGTCGGGGATCTTGTCAGGGAAGAGGCACCGGAGGCATCCTGTTTTACCGGGTATAATGGTTGTTATCTGCCCCTGCATGGATACAACTCCTGAGTGTACAAGAGGCGTATTGGACAGTATCGCGAAATCGTTTAAATCAAATTTTGTTTCCATATTATCAACACAGTCAACAATGATATCCGTTTTTGCGTTTATAAGTTTAGCGGCGGCATCTTTCCACGATAAATTCATTGGAATAATTTTTATCCCGCTGTTTAAACTTTTTAAGCGATTCTTCGCCGCTTGTGTTTTGGGTAAACCGATTGAATTTTCATCATAGAGTATCTGGCGCTGCAAATTGTTTAAATCTACGGTATCGTTATCCACGAGTATAAGTTCCCCGATACCGGCCGCTGACAAATATAGTGAAACCGCGCTGCCGAGACCGCCGATCCCGACCACCGCGACTTTTGATCGTAGGAGTTTTTTCTGGCCTTCTTCTCCAATGCCTTTGACCAGGATATTTTTTTTATATCTTTCCATTTTTTTACCGCTACGTTCTAATTGTAGCAAAGTATAAGTCAAAAGGGGATTTACAGCCAAGCACTAAATAAAAATAGTTGCCACTCGCCACAGGTGGTTCGACAGTCTCACCACAGGCCAGCAGAACGCAAGTTTTTGGGAGTTTGAGCGGACTGTTGATGTGGAATTTTAAGTATCACAGGGCATTGGGAATTGCGGCTTTGGTTCTGGCGACTATCCATGCGCTTATAGTGGTATTGAATTAATAAATCAGGGAGCAGTCACGAAAATCAGGCAGAATCTTGACTCTGACCCAAATACTTCATACTATATCTGTGTATACGGATATACGGGAATAGTAGAAAAAATATGCGAAAAGAAACAAAACTATTTAAGGCTTTATCTGATGAGACACGTTTGAGGATAATGCTTCTTCTTATTCATGGCGAATTATGTGTCTGTGATCTGGTAAAAGTCCTAGATACCACTCAATCTAAAATATCCCGCCATCTCTATTATTTAAAAAATGTAGGATTAGTAGAGGATAGGAGAGAGGGTCTGTGGATACACTATTCAATAAAAGAAGCTGAAACAACTCTTGATAAAAATCTCAGGATGTGTCTAAAACAGTGTTTTTCTGATAACGGAACTATGATAAGTGATTTTAAGAGATTGAAAAAAAGATTGAAAGAGAAATCGAAATGCTGAAGAAAATACTATTGAGAAAGACAAAAATGCTGTTTTCAAGTCTCTCAATGAATATTTTTATAAAACAATCAAACGAAAAAAGTCACATCAAGCCGCGGGTTTAGTTATATGGAAATGGAGAAATCTTCTTAATGGATACAGCAGATAAGAAAAAGCAGATATTGTTTTTATGTCTGGTAATAGCACTTTATGCCATCGCGATAGCATACGTGGCAGTTAACGATCTGTCATGGTCAGGGATGTTCAAAGCAGGTCTCCTGCAGCCAAAAAATATAACAGGACTGGAGGCGAGATTGACAGAGATAGAGAATCCTCCATTAGGTAATATGCCACTGGTTATCTGGTATATCATCATAAAAGGAGCCGCTCTTTTAGTAGAACTGCTGCCTTACTGGCTTATAGGCATGCTCATCGCCGGTAGTCTGGTGGTATTCGTTTCATGGGAAGCGGTTAAGAAAAAAATGGGTTATGGCGGATTCAAGGCAAATCTTATGGCTACCGCGGCAGGCAGTATTATTCCTATCTGTTCCTGCGGGATCGTACCGGTTCTGGTAGGGATGCTTGAGGCGGGCGTGCCTTTGGGCCCGACACTTGCCTTTCTGATAGCAGCCCCAATGCTTAACATTCCCACTGTATTTATGACTGCCGGACTACTTGGCAAGAAACTTGCCCTGGCACGCGTTATCGGTGTATTCGCCATTGCCATGAGTGTAGGCACAATAGTCGCCTGGTGGCAGAGAAGGGGCGGTTTAAAGCACCTGATAAAGGTATACGCTATGCCTAAACTTTCACCTGCGGTTCAGCAATTCGCTTATCAGATAGGTATGAAACTAGCCGGCAAGGCGGAAGGAATCAACCTAAAAGAGGCAGGGGCAGAAAACCTGGATAAGCTGAAGGAATTGGAAGAGGCAGATATTATAGAGAAAACCGGGGATGGAAGATGGAAGCTTGTCAACCGGGATATGTCGGCGCAGCAGAATGCCTGTTTTGTTTTGCCTCAGGGTAGTGAAAACCTGACATTTGGGAAAAAGATCATCAAAACCTTCAGGATCTCATGGCATTTATTTTTGCAGTTAAATTATTATCTTGTCCTGGCAGTTCTAATCGCAGGGGCAATCAGGGTATTAATTCCTACAAGTTTAATTGTTAGTCTGGTTGGGGGGAAGGTGCTTAATTCAGTGTTTATCGCCTCAATTGTTTCTGTTTTAGCTTATGTGTGCACCTATGTTGAGGTACCGACAGCAATGGCTCTGATTGCTAAAGGGATGGGGCCGGGCGCAACCCTTGCTTATCTGTTGGGCGGTCCGGGCTTAAGCATACCCGCGATAATGATGCTCTCAGCCGCATTTAAAAAAAAGCTCCTGGTTTTATATATTGCTTTGAGTTTTATCGGTTGTGTGACTGCAGGATATATATTTAATCTGTTTTAAAGGAGATCCTAGTGTTTGAGACAATAACCAATTATGCCGGATACCTGGAAAACATATCATTCCTTACTTATCCCGTTACTTTGTTTTTAGGATTTCCTGGCCTGCATGACGTTTATCACCTGCTGTCTGCCTCTTGTGCTGGCTGTGGCCGGTTTCGTGAGCGGATACGGAATAGATCGTAAGAGCCGCATCCTTATTCCTTTTTTCCTTTTTTCATTATGCTGGGCTCTATAGTCACGCTGGTCGTTCTGGGGGTAACAGTCTCTATGGCAGGCCTTACTCTACAGAATTCATTAGGCAGGTATTGGGCGTATTTCATCGGCCCGGTCTGTATAATAGCCGGACTGTTTGTCCTCGGAGTAATAAAGCTTCCCGCCAATATAGCAATTCCAAAGATGGAGCAAAAAGGGTTTCTTGGCCCTTTTACATTCGGTCTCTGCATGGGCGGCATGGTAGGAGTCGGTTCTTCCTGTTGCATGCCTGCGCTGCCTATAGTTTTAACTTATGCGGCTATTCAGGGAAGACCGCTGCACGGAGCGCTGATCATGGGAACTTTTGCAATCGGTCAGAGCATCCCGCTTTTTGCCATTGGACTGTTCAGTGATCTATTAAGCAGATTTGCGGGGAGATGGTCGTTTTATGTCAGGCGTGTAGCCGGAGTCCTGCTCATAGGCTCCGGAATATTTTTCATATGGAGGGGCTGATGACAATAAAAAGATGTGTTTTTATTATACTTTTTTCCGCTATCTTTACTTTTGCTTCAAGCGCGGGGATAAATATAAAAACTCCCGCTTGGAGGAAAGTAGGGGAGTTGGGTAAGGAAAAAAATTATATATTCGTATGTTGCGGTGATCTAAAAACAAAAAAAGGAAAAAAGATGATGGCTGTTCTTGAGAAGACAAAGAAGGAATTAAGCGGCAGAAAAAAGAAGTCGAAAAAGGGTAAGCAAAAACGAATCTCAAAAAAAATAGCTATAGTCGAAGTTAAGATGGATGATCCAAAAGAACGGGAATTAATAGGTTCTTTTAATATACGGGAGAACCCGACAGTTCTGGTGGTAGCCCCGAATGGAGCGGCCACAGGTTATTTCCCCGGGACAGTAGACAAAAATAATCTGGTAGAAAGCCTGGTTTCTTTGAAAGAAGCAGAACTCATTAAGAATCTTCAGGATGGATGCGTTGTCTTTTTGTGTTTCCACGGGAATAAAGAACCCGATTTTACCGCGATTAAAACCGACCTTAAATCAGTGGCGGATAATTTCAAGGGCACTGTCAACGTGGTTTATGCAAACAGTGATGATAAAAATGAAGAAAAGTTAAGAGAAAATTTCAAGATGTCATCCGAATCAGAAACGACAGTTTTTATCGTCATACCTCCCGGTAGAACAGCCGCTAAATTGGAGGGAGATGAGATCAATAAAGCGAATTTAATGAGAACTCTTCTCTCTTCTTGCGGGTCAGGAGGGTGCGCCCCCTCAAGTTGTAAATAATGAGATATAAGCCGCTGGTAAGCGGAGTTAGAGTGCCAAGTATTGAAAGGAGGTAATACGTTATGTCAGAGCAGAAAACAGCAAAAATATTCACCATGGAAAAGCAGTTTCCATGCGGCGAGCAATCGACCTGCTGTGGATCAATCGGTCAGGACGAACAGGAGGTATCTTCTCTAAAGAAGGCGATAGAAGACCTTGGACTTGAGGTGCAGGTTTACGATATTCAGAAAATGAATAATCCTCAGGATAATCCGCAGGTATTTAAGCTTTTAAGTTCATTTGGCAACAAGATAGTGCCTGTGATAACCATAGATGATGAAGTGGCTTGTATGGGGCAGTCAGCAACAGCTGATGTTGTATCTGCAATAAAAAGCAAGCTGTAAAGGATATTAAAGTTATTGTTTTCTACCACATCTTAGAAGAGGCTATAATATTATCTGAATAAACCGCAGAATGAAATATAAAATTTTAAGAGCGGAAATCAAAGATGCAGAAGAAATCTTAAAATTGCAAAAACTTTCTTATCAGAGCGAAGCTGAGAGATATAATAATTATGACATTCAGCCTCTTAAACAAACCACCAGGGAAGTGCAAGAACAATTTGAAGGGCATGTATTTTTAAAAGCTATTTGCGAAGGTGAAATTATTGGAACAGTTCGTGCTCATGAAAATAATGGCGTATGTTATATTGGGAAATTGGCTGTTCATCCAAATATGCAAAATAAAGGAATTGGAAGTGCTTTAATGAACGAAATTGAGAAATGCTATACTCCAGAGAAATTTGATCTTTTTGTTGGTTCCAAAAGCGATAAGAACATCCTGCTATATCAAAAATTGGGCTATAGTATTTACAAGATAGAAAAATATGGGTGTGGTGATATCAGGGTTTTTTATATGGAAAAAAATGCATAAATACAGAAATGATTGTAAAGCACCGTCCCCATTCTTTCCACAAAGCTGTCTTCAAAAATGAGGGGGGCAATGTAATCTTGCGTCCTGGAATAACTCTTGGTTACGGCAGTATGCCTGGCAATTATTACGTGGACAGCACAGAATATCTTATTGTAAAGCCGTCACTGGAAATACTGGTTTTAAGCAGCACAGGAACAATGTTTGTATATGAAATAGGCTTTTTGTCTGCCCCGACAGGCGGAAATACTGACTACTCCGTCTCACTTTCACCGACTCTCCTTCTGCGCGCTGGCATCATATTCTGAGCAAACCACACCCAGCTGGCGCCCGGGAAATGGAGTTTATCCCGACGGTAATGTCGGGAAGCGCACGAGCGTCAATGAAAATGCTTCGTAAGGAAATATTATTACTCAACAAATGAATCTATTTCATTGATATCATTCTGAAAATCCCTTGATAGAAATTTCAAAGTCACCTAGTTTTATCGAGGGCATTCTTTAATAAAAATCCCAAAAAGATATTAATTCTTATATAGGGTTGACAAACCAAATATAATATTGCAATAATCAAAAAGAGCAAAATAAAATATATATAAAAGGATAAATTATGAAATATAATTTGGATAAATGCGACTATAAAATATTGGGGTTGATTCAGAAAGACTCTTCTATAACAAATAAAGAATTGGCAAAAAAAATAAAGCTTTCACCGGCGGCTACATTATCAAGATTAAATAAACTTAAAAAAACAGGAGTAATTGAAAAATTTACGGCAATACTTGATGAAAAAAAATTAGATTATAATATAAGCACAAT
>VMTH01000138.1 GCA_013791745.1 Candidatus Omnitrophota bacterium | reverse complement strand
TAAAGTTAAAGTAACGGAGTAAAAATGATTGAAGGAAATTTTAAGGATCTGGGTATTAACGACGAGCTGGTCGAAATACTCAAAAAGAAAGGTTTTGAGCATCCCACGCCCATACAGAAGCAGACCATACCTCTGATACTCGATGGAAAAGACCTGATAGGGCAGGCGGAAACGGGTTCGGGCAAGACCGCGGCCTGCGCGATACCCCTCGTCCAGCAGGTGGACAAGAGCATAAACGACATACAGACGCTCATCCTCACGCCGACGCGTGAGCTGGCGCTGCAGTATCTGGATGAGGTGAGTTCCTTCGGCACGCCTTACGGGGTGACGCCCTTTGTTATCTACGGAGGGTTCAACAAGGACATACATCTGGCAAAACTGAAATCGGGCGTTCAGATACTCGTGGCCACACCCGGCAGGCTCATTGACATTATTTACAATCATTATCTCGCGCTGGAAAACCTCAAGACAATGGTCATAGACGAGGCCGACGAGATGCTGAAAATGGGCTTTATAGAAGATGTTGATTTTATAAAAAGCTGCATAGTGCAGAAGCATCAGACGCTTCTTTTTTCGGCGACAATGCCTCCGCCCATCAAGCGCCTCGCGGGAAAATACATGAAGGACGCCGTTCATATAAAACTTAACGCCGACCAGTCCGGGCCGTCAAGCCTGATTCATTACGTGATACACGCTGAAAGCCGCGCCAAGGACAGGCAGCTTTCCATGCTGCTTGCGCAAAAAGAGATAACGCAGGCCATTGTTTTCTGCAACACTCGCACCCGTGTGAAAACTCTCTATAAATCGCTGCAGGATAAATTCCGCGACGTGGATTATCTCCACGGCGGCATGGAACAGAACCTGAGAACAAGGATAATGGACAAATTCCGCGCGAAGAAAATAAAAGTCGTAATAACGACGGATGTCATGGCCCGGGGCATAGATGTCAGGGGCGTTTCGCACATAATCAATTACGATTTTCCAAAGACCTCAGAGAGCTATGTGCACCGCACAGGGCGCACGGCCAGGCTGGGCAAAGAAGGCACGGCCATATCCATTATAACGCGCTCGGACGCCGATATTTATAAGGAAGTCAGCGAAAAATACGGCATCAATCCCGCGCCCTTTCCCGGCTCCGCCGCAGAAGAGGACAGTTCTGCTTCAAGGCCCCACCGCGGCCGCTCAAGAAAAAAGTAGTCTTTGCTTGCCAAAGAGAGCTTCCATTTGTTATAGTTTACCGTTTAGATCGGAAAAAATTTAGTATTTAGGAGAAAAAGATATGGCTAGAGTGAAAAGAGGCGTTACAAAAAGAAAAGCACATAAGAAAGTTCTGAAACTTGCGAAGGGCTTTAAGGGAGCCAAAAAAAATCATTACAGACAGGCGAACGAGAATCTCGAAAAGAGCATGATCTACGCCACCCGTGACAGAAAGGTGAAGAAGAGAGAATTCCGGTCGCACTGGATAACGAATCTCTCGATCGCCTGCGAAAAAACGGGCTTTAAATATTCAAGGTTCATCGACGCTATGAAAAAAAAGAACGTGACGCTCTCGCGGCCCATGCTCTATAAGATAGCGGTGAACGACTTTGAGACATTCAGAAAAATAGCCGATTTTGTAAAATGATTTTATCCTTTCAGGAGTTGACAAAATGCACATTGATGCGGAAATATCAAGAATACGTAAAAATTTCTTTGAGACGATCAAAGATATCAAAACAGCCGAACAGCTCACGAATGTCAGAGTTGTCTATATAGGCCGTAAAGGCAAAGTCTCAAGACTTTTAAGGGAAGTGTATGGCCTTCCCGCCGACATAAAGCCCCGTGTGGGCAAAGAGCTGAATCTGCTCAAAAACGAGATAGAGAAAAATATCGAGGATATCTCATTGCGTTTTACGCCCGGAGTGAAAGCAGAGGCCATCGACGAGACTCTCCCCGGAAGGCCTTTTTCCGTCGGGGGGCGTCATCCGCTGAGCATAATCAGGAACAAAATAGTGGAGATATTCTTCTCAATGGGCTTTTCCCTCGTCGAGGGGCCTCTCATGGAGGATGACTGGCACAATTTTACGGCCCTCAATGTGCCCGAATTCCATCCCTCCAGGGATATGCACGACACTCTTTATCTTGAAGGCAAGGATAATATACTTCTTCGCACGCACACCTCGCCCGTTCAGGTGCGCGTGATGAAACACAACAAGCCGCCGCTGGCGGTGATAGTGCCGGGCAAATGTTTCAGGAACGACGCCATAGACGCCTCCCATTTTCCGGTCTTCCATCAGGTTGAGGGCCTTTGGGTGGACAAGGATATTTCCCTGGCCGATTTGAAGGGCGTTCTCAGCGCTTTTGTGCACCGCCTCTTCGGCAATGTCAAGGTGCGTTTCAGGCCGAGTTATTTTCCTTTCACCGAGCCTTCCGTTGAGCTGGATATGGGCTGCCCTGTGTGCGGCGGCTCCGGATGTTCCACCTGCGGACATGGCGGCTTCATGGAGATAATGGGCGCCGGAATGGTGCATCCGGAAGTGTTCAGGAATTCCGGTTATGAGGAAAAATACCAGGGATTCGCTTTCGGCATGGGAATAGAGAGGATAGCGATGATATATTACGGCCTGGCCGATATAAGGGATTTTTATAACAACGATTTGAGATTTCTGGAGCAGTTCAGATAGAATGGAGATGGAAGGATGCTGATACCGGTTAAATGGCTCAGGGATTTTGTGGATGTTTCAGGCGCCGCCGAGGTGAAGGATATACTGCTCAAGGCGGGTTTTGAGGCTGAGCTCGTCTTCAGCAAAGAGAAATTCAACGGCGTCGTGGCCGCGCAGGTGCTCAAGGCCGCGCCGATCCCGGGGACGCATCTTAAGAGCTGTCTTGTCAGCGACGGGAAGGAGCTCTGTTCGGTTATATGCGGCGCTCCCAATGTGGACAAGGGCCAGTTCGTGGCTTTCGCCCGCGTGGGCGCTGAGCTGCCCGGCGGGATCAAAATATCAAAGCGGAAAATACAGGGCAATGTCTCCTGCGGTATGATAGTTTCGGAAAGGGAGCTCGGAGTGGGTGACGGCGCTTCGGGTATCATGGTGCTGAAAGAGGAACTGCCTCTCGGGACGCCCCTGAGCTTTCAGAAGGATGAGATGGTTGAGGTTGAGATAACACCGGACAGGGGCGACTGTCTTTCCATTCTGGGAATAGCCAGGGAAGTGAGCTTTTTCGGCGGCAAAGAACTAAAAAAACCCGTTATAGAAAATATAGCAGAGGAAGGCGCTCACTCCGGTTTCAGGGTTGAGAGGGTGTCTGGGAGCTGTCCGTTTTATACGGGCTGTCTCATAGAAGGCGTGAAAATAGCCCCGTCGCCGGACTGGATCAAAAACAGGATATTATCAATGGGACTCAATCCGCAGAACAATGTCGTTGACATTACCAACATGATACTTTTTGAGCTGGGCCAGCCGCTCCACGCTTTTGACGCGGATAAGATAAAGAGCGGGATAATAAAGATATCAGACGCCGCGGAGGGTGAGAAAATCACTCTTCTCGATGCTAAGGAGCGCGCACTCAAAGAAGGCCTGTGTCTTATAAGGGATGGAGACAGGCCAATCGCTCTGGGCGGCGTGATGGGCGGCGCGGAAACGGGTGTTTCAAATATAACGACGAGAGTGTTCCTGGAAAGCGCCTACTTTGAGCCGGGCGCGATATACAGGAGCGCCAGATATCTTGGCATAAACTCGCCTTCCTCAATGAGATTTTCAAGAGGAGTGGATCCTCTTATGGTAAAAAAAGCCCTGATGAGAGCCGTTGCGCTTATCAAAGAAACGGCATCCGGCTGCGTAAAGGAATTTTTCCATGAAGGCAGGGTGCCCGGCAAGCAGCCCATAACGGTCAGAAGGGAATATGTGAGATCTCTTCTGGGCGTTGATATACCGTCGGACGATCTGGCTAAGTCCCTTGCTTTTGCCGGCGATGTGCAGAGCACTGACGGCGGGACCATAAAAATCCTTCCATATTCATGGAGGAACGATCTCAGTATAGAGGAGGACATGGTTGAGGAGGCTGTCAGGTCCATAGGATATGACGGCATTCCGCCGAAGTATCCGGCTTTGAGGCGGATGCCCTACGGTTTGCCGGATCCCGTAAGAGATAGAGAAAAACTGATGAGTGCTTTTACCGCCTCGGGCTTCAGCGAGGTTATAACGCCGGACATGATATCGGAGAGCCGGCTGTTCCAGAATTTTCCGGAAGTCATAAAAATAAAGAATCCGGTTTCAGCCGATATGGGTGTGGCTAGGCCGACGCTTTTTGTCAATCTGGCTGATGTGGCCAGGCACAACATATCCCGCGGTATAACTGATGTCAGGATATTTGAGTGCGGTTCGGTTTTCAAAAATGATTCGGCAAAATATATTGAAGAGGAAATGATTGCCGGAATGGCCACAGGCCTCGTGGCGCCGCTGAGTCATTACAAGAGCGCGCCCGTTGATTTTTTTTATGTGAAGGGCGCAATTGAGGGCGCGGCTGAAAGTCCGCCGGTAGGCGCGGCTATGCGCGTGTCTGTCAGTGAGCGGATCAACGCGCCCTTTCTTGAGAACGCCGTTCTTTTCAAAGAGGGGGGTAAACCTCTTTTTATGATAGGAGAGGTGACGGATAAAGCACTCAATTCTTTTGACATAAAGAAGGATTTTCTCACATCGCCTATCATATATTTTGAATTATATTTCAAGAACCTTCCCTCCGCGGCGAAAAAATATTCAGCGCCCCCAACGGTGCCGGCATCGATGAGAGACCTTTCAATTCTGATAAAGGATGATGTCAGCTTTGCCGATGTGGAGAAGAAGATATTCGAAAGCGGCGCTCTTAATCTGGAAAAAGCCGTTCTTATCGACCTTTATCGCGGCGCCCAGGTGGAAGACGGCAAAAAGAGCATGAGTTTCCGGCTTTTTTTCAGGGGCAAGGAGACACTCATCCACAGTGACATCGACGCGCAGCTTGCCAGGATATTAAAAGCCTTAGGCGACGCTTTCGGCGCCGAGTTGCGGAAAAAATAATTGCCTTTTTCCCCAAGAAAACTTTTTAATCAAAACTGGTTTTACACAGCATTGTTTCTCGCGGCGCTGATACTGTCTCTTTATGTGAGGTTTTCTGTCATAGCCGCAAACAACAGCGAACCTCTGAGGGGCGATGCCGGGGGTTTCGTTTTGCATGCTCGGGCTATGACAAATTTTTACGAGGCGTCTCCCCGCGAGCCATTTTGGGTTTTATGGGTCAAGTGCGCCGCGGCGCCTTTCAAAGAAGCCAAAACCGGCATGAGATTTGCCGCCGCCGGGGTTTTTTCCCTTTCGGCCGTGCTGCTCTTCCTTATTCTGAGGCGTGAGCTTGGAAATGCGCCGGCTCTCGCGGGCGGGCTTTTCTATCTCATCATACCCTATATGTATTTCAGCCACATCAGGGCGCACCGCCTGGAACTCTATCTTTTGCTGCTCCTTCTTTTCTGCTATATTCTGATCCGGGGTTTAAATAGTGTTTTTTCCGTTCTTGCCGCGGGACTAAGCGCGGCGGCTCTTGTTTTAACGAGGATGGAATCGCTGGCCGTTATAATCCCCGGTTTTGCTTTTTATGTTTTTAAACAGAGACGGGCGATGCTGCCGGCTCTTAAAAAAAGCGCTCTCGCGCTTCTTGCCGCGCTGATACTGGCGTCGCCGTTTTTTGTCTCCTGCCGGAGAGCATATGGCTCCTTTTTTCACGATTTGAACAATCACGCCAGATTCTGGGATTCTCACGAGCACGCCGGAGAAGAGGGCTTCCGTTCACCCGAAGAAACTCTCGTGAGGCCTTATGAGGGCAGAAATGTCTCGGTTTTTCAGTACATTTTTTCCGGCAGAAACTTAAAAAATATAACCGTCAGATTCGTCAAAGGCTATTATAAGACTTTTACGCGGGCGGCCAGGCACATGCTGAGAGTTTATTATGACCTTTCTTTTTTGATCTATCCTTTCTGGGCGGGGCTTTTAATGATGCCTTTTTCAAAAAAAGGACGGGGCCTTCTTTTCTGGGGGCTTCTTTTTATTTTCCCGCACGCTTATATTCTTAATTTGAATGTTGTGGGAAAACCTTCCGTTGATATAAGGTTTGCGGCTTCGTCGGTGCCGCTGATGGCATTTGCCGCGGGATTTTTCATTTTCGCCTCGGTCAGGATATACGCTTATGCTTCTGCTTATTTTAAAAAGCGATATCCCTCTTATTTTCTTGACAACGGGGCGGGGAATTAAATAAAATTAGAAGCAATGAAAGACGATCTAAAAAGACTTTCGGACGACGTAGACAGAGCGGTGAGAGTTATAAAGGCTCTCAAAGCGGAAAACGAAAAACTCAACAGCGCCCTGCTGCTTAAGGACGAGCAGATACGCGCGATGGATTCGCAGGGCAGGAACTCCGAGAAAATAGTGCGGGATTTTGAAAGGATGAAACTGGAAAGGATAAAAATAAAAGACAAGGTCGGCGTGCTGCTTAACGCCTTAGGGGATGTTCAATGAGCACTTCCGTGACCCTTATGGGGAACAAACTCAGTATTTCCGACGATGAATTGAGCCCTGAGACGATAAAGGCTGCGGCCGAGATGGCCCAGAAGGAGATGGATGCTCTGCGGCAGGCGCTGGGAATGCAGGACACGCTGAAACTTGCGGCACTGACGATGATACAGATAGCCGGGCGTCTTTTGGAATTGGAGAAAAAGGGTTATTCCCGCACGGAGGGGTACAGTAAAGTTTTGGAAGAGATGGCGAAAAAGTTAGAAGACGAGATAAACGCGTGATAAGAGGAAGAGGAGCGAAAACAAGAGCAGCGGCAAACCGGTCGTCCGGAGCCGTTGTTAAAAATATTTCTGCGGCCGTGGTGATGAATGTGATTTTTGAAGGGCTCTAAGAAGAATACGGGATTTTGATGCCGCGGTTCTTGGACCGCGGCTTAAGAAAACCCACTTTGCTGTTCGCAGCCTTCTTCTGATCACATCCACCCGGCCGCGGATGATTTTCGATTTCTCCCCGCTATTCATCACACGATAAGGATTTAGGGATGAAAACAAAACAGGGTGATATACAGCCGCTCTCATGGCGGCTGGTGCCGGATTCTATTGACGGCTTCCGCGGACAGGATCACCTTTTTGCCCCGGGCGCGCCGCTGAGGGAAATGATCATGAAAGGGCGCTTCATGTCCTCGCTCCTGTGGGGGCCGCCCGGAACGGGTAAGACGGCCTTTTCCAGGTTTATAGCCGGAAAATTAAAATACAAACTGGTTTTTATCAACGCCATCACTTCCGATGTCGCCGGGGTAAGGGAAATTCTCAAAGTCGCGGATTTTGAAAAGTCCAGCAAAGAGACGCTCCTGGTTGTTGATGAGATAGAGCATTTCAGCCGTTCGCAGCAGAATGTTTTTCTGCCCTGCACCGAGAGGGGGGATATAAAACTGGTGGGGATAAGTTTTGAAAACCCGTATTACCGCATGAACACGGCTCTTCTTTCAAGGCTGAAGGTCTTTGAATTCAAAGCCCTTCCGGCAAAGGACATAGCCGGGATACTGGAAAACGCGCTGAAATCGGATAAGGGCTACGGTGGTAAAATAAAAATGAACTCCTCCGTCCCGGATCTGCTCATAAGAGAATCAGCCGGTGACGCGCGTAAGCTCCTGAACCTGCTGGAGATGCTGGTATGCGGCTGCGAAGGCAAAACAATCACGGAGGAAGCGGCGCGGAAAGCGTTTACCGGGGGCCGGAAATATGACAAAAACGATCATTATGAGATGATATCGGCTTTTATAAAAAGTGTCAGGGGCTCCGACCCCGACGCGGCGCTTTACTGGCTGGCCTGTATGCTCAAAGGCGGCGAGGACCCCCGTTTCATAGCAAGGCGGCTCATGATACTCTCGTCGGAAGATATAGGCAACGCCGATCCGGGGGCTCTGACGCTGACGGTTTCGGCGATGAAAGCCGTGGAATCGGTGGGTATGCCGGAGGCGCGGATCATTCTCGCTCAAGCCGTCATCTATTGTTCAATGACATCCAAGAGCAACGCCTGTTATGAGGCCATTTCAGCGGCTGAGAAAGCGGCTGAAGAGTCCCGCACCGAGGTGCCGAGGCATCTGACGCGCGCCGGGGCGTCGGATTATGTCTATCCCCATGATCACGGCGGCTGGGCGGATCAGCAATACAGCGCCGTTAAAAAGAAAATTTATAAAAGCCGGAAGAAGGGTTTTGAGAAGGAGCTCGACAGGATACATGAAACTGTCAGAAAAAGAATCGCTTAGGGAAAGGGGTCGCCGGATACGCAAGAGTTTGCCGGCGAAAGCCTTTTTGAGCGGTCAGATATGTGAGAGGATAGTGAGCTGGGATATCTTCGCGTCAGCGCGGAGAATAATGAGTTATTGTGCTATCGACGGCGAAGTCGATCTCGGCGCGCTTCCCATCTCCGGGCACGCCCGTGAACTTTATCTCCCGGCAGTTGTCCCGGATAAGAGCGGTTTAGCGATTGAGCCGCGAAGATTTTTTCAAGGTGCTGTTTGCGTGAAGGGCAAATTCGGCATAGACGAAGCGCCCGAAGGCGCCCCTGTGATAAAGCAGGCAGAGCTTGATCTCATTCTTGTGCCGGGGATAATGTTCGGTCCGGCTGGTGGAAGGATAGGTTTTGGACACGGTTATTACGATCGCTTTCTGGCCTCATGTGCAGGAGCGGTGAAAGCCGGCGTGTGTTTTGAGTCCCAGTTCGGAGAAGATTTTGAACCGGATAAAGATGATGTGAGCATGGATTTTGTGATCACGGAAAAAAAGATCTACGAGATCGTTAAAAGAAAAGAGGAGGAAAAATGAATATTATCGCAGCTGTTATAGCAGGTTTTGCCGCGGGCGCGCTGCCCGTGTATCTTATTCACAGGAGCGCCATGGGAAAAAAGGGTACGGGGATAATCAGAAAAGCCGAGGCAGAGGCGGCGCTCATACGCGAGAATGCGCTTCGTGAAAATGAAAGAAAACTTAAAGAGAAAGAAGAAGATCTTATGAGTAATCAGCGCTCAAGACAGAGCGCGCTGGATAAAAAAGAAAACGAGATATCTTCAAAGGCGCAGGAGATAGAACGCAAGGTCGGTGAATTTGAACAGGAACGGAGAGACGTGGAAAACAGCAGAAGAGACTGCGAACGCAAAGAGAAACTGCTGAAGATGAAGGAAGAGGAACTCTCCTCCAAGCTCGCGACCCAGAAAGAGCAGCTGCAGAAAGCGGCGCACATGACGCCGGAAGAAGCGAAAAAAATCCTTATTTCGTCCATGGAAGACGAGGCGAGAAAAGACGCGCACAAGCTCATAGGCGATATCATCAGGCAGGCTGAAATAGACGCTTCGGAAAAAGTCAGGCGCATAATAGCCACATCCATACAAAAGGCCGCGACCGACGAGGTGCAGTCTTTGACCACGACCGTCGTGCAGCTCAAGAACGATGATCTGAAAGGCAGGATCATAGGAAAAGAGGGAAGGAACATAAAAGCGTTTGAGGCCGCCACCGGCGTTGAGCTTATCGTGGATGACAGCCCCGGTGTCATCACTTTATCAAGTTTTGACGGCGTGCGCCGCTATGCGGGGGCATTGACGCTGGAAAAGTTGATTTCGGACGGCAGGATACATCCCGGAAGAATAGAGGAGCTCGCCAAAAAATCCCAGGCGGAAGCGGAAGTTCATATCAAGGAAACCGGCCGCAAGACGGCGGAACTTCTGGGCGTCAAGGACCTGAAAGACAATCTGATTGAAATGCTCGGCCGCATGGAATTCCGTTTTTCCTATGGACAGAACATCCTTCAGCATTCCATTGAAGTGGCCAGGATAGCGAAAGCCATGGCCTTTGAGATAGGAGCGAATCCCACGCTGGCCTGCCGCGCGGGACTACTGCACGACATAGGCAAAGCCCTGCCGGGCGAAGTAGACGGCAGTCACGCCATTCTGGGCGCGGAGTTTCTTGAAAATAACGGTGAGTCGGCAAAAGTCATCAATGCCGTGAAAGCCCATCACGAAGAAGCGCCTTTTGAGACTGTTGAGGCCGTGCTTGTCGCCGCCGGCGACGCTTTATCGGCGACGCGTCCCGGAGCGAGGATGGAATCCGTCGAGCATTATTTCAAGAGGATACAGAAGATAGAAGAGATAGCCATGCTTTTTGAGGGCGTCGAGAGGGCTTACGCTATTTCGGCCGGCCGCGAGGTGCGGGTTATAGTGTGCCCCGAAAAAATAACCGAGGCGAACGCTCCCGTTGTCGCCAGGGAAATCGCCCAGAAGATAGCGAGGGAAGTGGAGTATCCCGGGCAGCTCAAGGTGTCTCTCATCAGAGAACAGCGCTGGAACGAGCTGGCATGAAAGTTTTATTCATAGGGGATATTTTCGCCAGGCCCGGCAGGGAGATCGTCGCGGAGACCCTCCCGCGGATTTTTCAGACGGACAAGCCGGATTTTGTCGTGGCAAACGCCGAGAACGCTGCCGGGGGCAAGGGCCTGACGCCCAAAACGGCATATGAATTGTTTGATGCCGGAGTGGATGTCATCACGCTGGGAGATCACGCCTGGGACAGGCGGGAGGTCATGGAAATTATAGACGATAAGCGTATTTTAAGGCCGCTGAATCTGCCCGCCGGAAATCCGGGCCGCGGCAGGGGGATTTACACAAAAGGGGAAAATAAACTCTGTGTTGCCGCCCTGATGGGGCGGACTTTTATTGAAAGGCCTATGGATTGCCCTTTTGCCGCTGCCTCAAAAGAGGTTTTTGACGGACCCACGCTCATTGATTTTCACGCTGAGGCCACAAGTGAAAAAATCGCGATGAAATGGTTTCTCGCGGGGCGCGTCACCGCGCTCCTGGGCACGCACACGCACATAGCCACCGATGACGCCGTCATAGAAAAAGGCACCGCCTACATAACCGATTGCGGCATGACGGGCGCGTATAATTCCGTGATAGGCGTGGACAAAGACATAATAATAAAGCGTTTTCTGACGGGTATGGCGGAGCGTTTTGAGCCTGGCCGCGGTGATGTTCAATTCCACGGGGTGATGGTGGATATCGAAGGAACAAAAGCCGTCGCTATACGGAAGATAACTATCAAGGACGGGGAAAAATAGTAGCGTTTGTGCTTATGGAGGATTTTATGAAAAGAGTGATGAAGATCATTGTCGGAATTTTACTGGCCGGGTTTGTTATTTTAGCGTCAAGAGAGATATATGTGCGAAACACCACCGACGAGATATACCTTGTCTACACATCCGATATCCACGGTCATGTCCTTCCGGAAAAACACTACGATGCGGCCACTGGCGTGACATGGGAGACGGGCGGCGCGGGTTCGATGAGCGCCTACCTGTCTTTTCTGGACAAACCCTATCTTCTTCTCGACGCGGGCGACATCTTTATGGGAACGCCTGAAGGAGCTCTGGGAAAGGGCGAGTTCATTGTTAAGATCATGAATGACCTGAAATATTCGGCTGTTGCCGCGGGTAACCACGAGCTTGATTACGGCCTCGATAATTTTCGACAGCTCTCCGTAAAAGCGGATTTTCCTTTTTTGTGCTGCAATCTCACCAACAGCGACGGATCAGAAATACCCTTCGTAAAACCTTATGAGATTTTTGATGTCGCCGGATACAGCATAGGGGTGATTGGAGTCATAGAGGAGGATCTTCATAAGGTGCTGACTGGCGAAAACGCCGCGATGTTCGCTGTGCGGAGCGCTTCAGCAAGCGTGCAGCGGGTCGCAGACGAGCTCGCTGAAAAATGTCACGCCGTGGTGGTGCTCTCCGGCCTCGGCCTTGACGGGGATAAAGAGCTTGCGCGGCAGATTACGGGCGTTGATATAATCGCCGGCGGTGAGACCCACATAGCCCTGGAAAAAGCTTTGATGATCAACGGCATCATGGTCTGCGAGCCCGGTTGGGGCTTGCGCTACGCGGGAAAAATAAAAATGCGCATTGGGAAGCGCGGTTTGGTCAGGGCAGAATGGAAGCTGGATAAACTTCTGGCTTCTCAATATCCATCGGGCAATTTTGTTTCGGAGCGCATAGGCGTCTTCGAAAATGAAGATTATAAAAGGATGAATATCCCGGCGGGTTCCGCGTCAATGTGGATACAGCGTTATTCGGGAGGGCCCGTAAACCCCATGGGCAATCTGGTCGCCGACGCTATGAGGATCGTCGCGGGCACTGATTTCGCGTTCCAGAATGAATACGGGATACGCGCGGAGATCGCTCCGGGCACCGTCAGGATAAGGGATCTCGTCGCGGTGTCGCCTTTCGGCAACAAAATAGTGACAATGAAGCTGACCGGCTCCGAGATCCGGGAACTGCTGGAGCAGAGCGCGACCAAAGAGAAGGGTTTGCTTCAGATGAGCGGCTTAAAGATGATATTTAATTCGGAGCTTCCGAAAGGCAGAAAGCTCCTCAATGTCATCGTTAAGAACGCTGAGATAGACCCGGAAAAAGAATACACGGTGGCGACAAACAGTTTTCTCGCCGGCGGCGGCGACGGTTTTGTCACATTCAAAAAAGGCAGGGAAATAAGGGATGCGGGGATGAAGCTGCTGGATGCCACGATTGAATATTTCAAGAACAACTCGCCCGTGGGCCCCTCTCAGGAAGAAAGGGTAACGGATATCAGAAATTAAGGTTTGTCTCGAAAAGGATCTGCGTCACTTTTCCGCCGGTGACTGACAATGCTTCCCCGCGGCTGAAAGACGAGTATATCAGGCGGAAATCAAGATTTTTTGTGCGGGCGTATTCCAGGCCGATGTCCATTTCTTTTCCGAGTTCTTTCATTCCCTGCACGTCGACTGCGGAGAGCTCATAGGTAAAATAGTTAAACAGCAGTTTCATGGGTTTGTTCATGACGGATGATTTGAATCCCGCGCCCAGTATCCTGAGATTTTCAAGGCTGTTCTCCCTTCCGTTTTCCCTGTTCCTTATATAGTACTCGCCGAAATTTTCCTCTTCGTTTATGAAAGCCGCCCCTGTATTGAAATGTTCTTTAGCGTCGGCAAACAGTATAAAAGCGTTCCCTTCACCTAATTTATATATATCTCCGTAGGCCGTGGTTCGCGCGAGCACGGCGCTCGTGTCGACCCCGCTGCCGCCGCTTTTGGCGTATTCAAAAACCCATTGCACCTCTCTGTCTTTGCCGCTTTCATAGCGGATATCCATCATGCTGAGCTCTGTCGCGCTTGAAAGAGTGCGGTCATAATCGCTGAAATAAGTCAGCGTTGCCTTTCCGTTCAGAGCGTTCCTTGAGAGAGAAAAAAAAGAGATGTCCCTGTCCGAATCGCCGCCGGCGAAGGAGGCGCTGGACGCCTCTATGAGTTTGAAGGCCGCGCCCGTGGCTTTGAAGCCCCAGGGCAGAGACGCGTTGAATTTGACGCCGCTGAGCCCTGTTTCATCATCGTTTATGAGAAGGCCGTCGCCGAGCTTGCAGCCCTGCCGGCCGAGAGATGCCTCGAGAGGAAGGCCCATGAGCCCGCCCGCGCTTATGTATGCCCTGTCAAGGAAAAGTTCATCCTCGCCGCTTCTCCCCCAGACCCCGTTATTCCGGAGAGTGACGTTCGCCTTCACGTCTTTTTGGAGCATGCCCTCAAAATAAAAGCGGGAGCGCTGTTCAAAATAAGAAATTTTTCCGCCGCTTCCGGAAAGGGTGTCCGAGCCGAAAGCTCTTCCCCTTATGTCGAGTCCTGTGTTGATATCGGCGCGCGCCCCGGCTGCCGCGAGAAGAATTGTTAAGGCGGCCGCGGCAAAATAGCTGTTCGTGATCTTCATATGGGATAATGATAAATTTTTTAAGTAAAATTTGCAAATATGGCGGCTTTTATATTAGAATAAACTCCGCAAAAAATGGAAATACGGAGGAAAGATGAAAAACAAATTTGAGAAAGTGACTTTCAGAACGGTGCCTGTCTACATGGCGGTTATAGCGCTGCTTTATTTTGCGGACAAACAGGATATGAGCAGACTGTTTCTCATAACGGGAGCTGTTATCGCAGCCATAGGCGAGCTGCTCAGGATATGGGGCTGCGGGCATCTTGTGAAAACCAAAGAGCTGATAATTTCCGGCCCGTACGCGCATTTGAGGCACCCTCTTTACACGGGCACATATCTTATAACTTTCGGTTTCTGCATGATGGCCGGTATGTGGTGGCTGCTCATTGTCAGCCAGCTGGTTTACGCGCTGTATTATTATCCGCGTAAGGAAGTCGTTGAAGGTTTCAGGCTCGCCGCGATCTACGGTGAGGAGTATTACAAATACGCCCGTGCTGTGCCGGCGCTCATTCCGTCGCTGAAACCCTATGGGAAAAGCGATAAAAAATGGTCTTTTCAAAGAGTGGTCAAAAACAGTGAGACAGGCATACTTCTTGCCGTTATAGCGGCCATCGCCGTTCTTTATCTCAAGTTCACCGGAAAGATTTGCATTTCATAAAAAGTCTGTCTAATCCGTCGTATCATCAGGCGGATGTGTGGCTCGCGGAAGAGCTCGGAAGAAAATTCGTCCGTAAAGATTTCCGCAAATGGGGCTGGCCGGGCAGATTCCTGCTCGACCGTGAGGCCGCTTTTTACAAAAGGCTCGCCGGGATAAAAGGCATTCCCGCGTTTTACGGCTCTCCCGAAAGCGGAGTCATGGACATAGAATACATAGAAGGGAACTCTATAAAAGACAACAGGAATCTGCCGGCGGAGTTCTTCGATAAATTAGAGAAACTGGTTTCCGCGATACATGAGAGGGGCGTTCTTTATTTTGACCTGCGGCACAAGAGCAATGTGCTCGTCAGCAATGGCGAGCCTGTGATAATAGATTTCGCCACCTGTTTTCATATGCCGAAGCTTTTGCCTTTCCTGGGATGGGTGGATTCGGAGGCGGTTTTGTTCCTCAAACACAGCGTATCGCCGGAGCTTTTGAGCGCGGCGCAACTGTGCCATGTCAAAAAAATGAACCGGCTCTGCAAGCTGTGGTTCTTCAACCGCATTGTCAAAGGGGACTGACAGCGCGTTATTTTGTGTGGGCTGGTAAGTAGAATCTGCACACGTGTCCATCTGGGATCATGCTGTATAGTTGTAAGAAGGTGTGACTTCTAAAAAACAAAATCTTTCTGCATATTTCAGCGGTATTGTGCAGTAATAATGGAAAAAGGCTTTCAATTTTCAAAAAGACAACCATTCTGTTAGGTAGATTGCCTCTCAAAACTACAATTATACTTACGAGTTTGAACGGTGTTTTGTAGAAATAATGAGAAAAATTAACATTTTATGGAGTTTACCTATTAACGTGTAGTTAGATAGTTTTTCAAAATACATATTCTTTCTGCAGGGGTTAGTATATATGATGCAATTTCTGATTTTTAAGATCGAACTTTAGTGGCACTATCTTTTCTACTGCGATAAAAATATGGTAATATTATCCATCTTTTAGTAAAATCAGATAGGGAAAATTTAAAAAATGGAAAAAAGGACACTAAAAAAAAATATACAAGAAAAACTATCTAACTACACGT
>VMTH01000137.1 GCA_013791745.1 Candidatus Omnitrophota bacterium | reverse complement strand
CTGGTGGAAAGAAGAAGGGAGGCCGCCTCTCATTTTATCGTACTTCGGAACAGCCGACCCTTATTATTATGGCTTGAAATTTGAGAACTGCCTTTCTAACACGATACCCTCCATCAAAAGCGAAACAATAAATCCCCCGGACACTAAAAGGGAATTTTTCGCAGCGAGTGTTACTAACCTCCAGGGAATATATTTTCACCAGAAAGACATTTTTTCATATTTTTTACAAAAAAAGCCGTATAAGAAATGCGGGTATTCAATTCACATTTACGATATCACAAATGACGCCCATGCACATCTAATTATCGGGGCAATATACAATTCCCTGGAAAAACCCGCTTTAGCTGAAAGGCACTTTGAAAAAGCGTTAAAGCTTGACCCTGCGATGGACAAAATCATACGAAAGTTTTCTTCGTGATTCTTATAAAAACATTAACGATTTTAGAATTCCACTGGCTGCTGGATTCTTCCTTCAACACTCTAAAAACATCCTGTTTATTTGGCATTTTTCGTGAGAATGGAATCCGGCATGCTAATTTTGCCGATGTCATGCAGAAGCCCCGCACGCTGAACTTTTAAACACTCAACATTGGTCCATATGAGTTCCCGCGTTACTTCATAACAATGCACTCTCCATCTGCAAGTGCCTTCTTGTGTAAGGGTCTTTAGCTTCAATTGTCGCAACGCGAGTGCAAAGAACATTATTCGTGTCCTCCAGACTATCCAGTGCGTTTCTCAATCTTATATGATTTCTGATGCGGGCAATCAGCTCAAAATGATTGTACGGTTTTGCAATAAAATGTTGACGGATTTTTCGGAGTTTTCATTTTAAGAAAAAATGTAGAGCATCACGTTGCCGGCGATTATGATGACCGCAGCCGACAGCCGCCGGATGCGGTCTTTTTCTCTAAAAAGCAGGAGGCCGCCAACCACCGAAATGAGTATGCCGGATCGTTTTATCGCTATCAGGTACGATACTCTCGGCGTCACTGCAAGCGCTGCCATGTGCGTCATGAAAAGCCCCGCGTTCAACGCGCCGCACACGAAAAGATATTTCAGTTCCTTTAATTTTATTTTAATTTTAAACAGCAGCGGAAGCAGTAGCAAGGTTATGAACGCTGCTTCAATAAAGGGATAGACGGCGACGGAAGACCGCCCAAGCGCGATTTTGTCGGCGCTCGCTACGAATGACCAGATAACTATGGTCAGCAATGCCCACCTCACGCCTTTTTCTTCGGCTATCATCTTGAAAGGTGCGGCAAGATTGCCGCCGGAGGCAAGCACGTAACATCCGATTACGATTATGAGCATGGAAATCAATGCCGTCGCCGAAGGAAACTCTTTCAGCATTAGCGCGCTCACGGGAATCACAAGCAGCGGGGACAGTGCCAGGACAGGCATCACGAGAGAGGCCTCCGAATATTTCAGGGCCTTGATGCTGCAATAAAAACCGGCGAGCGCCCCCGTTGATGTCAGTATCGTCCATTGCCAGAAACCCGGCTGTATCGCGCCGAAGCCTTCTTTTATCGCCGGCACCATAAGAAACGGCAGGGCAAAGGAGAAATAAGAGAAGAGTATCGCCTCTGTCGAGCTGATATTTTTTAGATGCAGGTAGCGGATGTAAACGCCCTGCACCCCGAAAAATACCGCGCACAAGCCTGAAATTATTATCCAATGCATGGATAATATTAACAAAAAAACCGGTGAAAGAGAAAAGCCAGTTGTGCCCGCCCTTTAGTAAGAAGGGTGGTAAAGTTTTGCGGGTTATGATGTGCGGACAGGATGGGTTAATCTGCGGATTTTTGCAAAGCGTGAGTTAATTGCTAAAATCGGCGATGATCAAACAGAAAATACTTATAGTGGACGACGATAAGGATTCCAATGATATCGTCAGGGACTGCCTGGAGGCAGCCGGCTACGGCACAATGTCAGCTTTCGGCGCTGAAGAGGCGATAGACAAAGCGGGGTCTTTCAGATTCGATCTTGTGGTCCTCGATATCAATCTCCCAGACGGCAGCGGCGAGATGGTTTATGCAGCTCTTCAGGCAATGACGGCGACGAAGAGCCTGCCGGTAATCATCATATCGGGAGAATCCCCGGCCAGGGTGCGGAGGATGCAGAGCGTTAAGGATATTCCGGCCGTGGACATATTTGTCAAACCGCTGGACATTCCATTATTCCTGGAACGCGTGAACTCATATCTCGCGGAGAAAAAAAGCCGCGCGGGCAGGAGTGTCCTCATCGTTGATGACGACACTTCCATGAACGAGATAATAAAACAGAACCTTGAGGTCGCCGGCTATGGCACGATTTCGGCTTTCGGGGGTTATGAGGCTGTCTCTCTGGCGAAAGAGAAGATCCCCGATCTGATTTTACTGGACCTTAATCTTCCCGCCGGAAGCGGGGCTCTGGCCTACACCGTGCTCAAGAGCTTTAAAGAGATCAGCCATATTCCTATTATAATCGTTTCAGGAGAGGACCCCGCTGTGATACAGAGGATGCGTATAGGTAAAGCGCTGAACCTTGATGACATTTTTATAAAACCGCTGGACTTCGGGCGGCTTTTCATAAGAATAGCCCAACGCCTTGCTGAAAATGAAACCGGAACCGGCGATGAATTTTAAAGGCGAAAATAGCCGGCGATCAATGCCTTGACAGTAGTGTTTATATTTGTAAACATATGTTTAGAAAACTAAACATATGTTTGGGTTAAGGAAAAGGCGTAATTATGAAATTTTTTAAACCACTGGATAAAATTTTGAATCAGACGGCAAAAGTGCAAATCCTCCGTTTTTTCATAAAGACTGGGGCGGAATGGACGGGACGTCAAATTTCTAAAGAAATTGAGGTGAGCCCGGCTACATGCCATAAGGCGCTCAGGCAACTTTATAAAGAAGGGCTGCTTTTGTTTCGCAGTGTGGGGGTAGGGCATCTTTACAAACTGAATGATGAAAATTATCTCGTAAAAAAATCGCTTCGTCCGTTATTTGAACAAGAAGACGGGTGCTATCTGCGCTTGAAGGAAATATTATTGAAGCATTTGGGAGATTTGGCGCCGCATAAACTGATTTCCGCTGTTGTTTTTGGCAGTGTGGCAAAGAAGAAAGATAGAGCAAAAAGTGACATAGATATTTTTCTGCTTGTGAAGAAATCAGGAGATAAAGACATAGTCGAGAAGAAAGTAGGGCTTGCCGGCGCTGAGATAATCAAGGAATTCGGCAATGCCCTTTCTCCGTATATTCAAACTGTTAATGAATTCAGGTCCAAGAAAACAAAGAAAGTTCCGGTGATCAGAGAAATAATTAAGAATAATTTTGTCATTGCGGGGAAACCACTGGAGGATGCATGACCGCGAAAAAAATAAAACATACAGGGGTTGATAGAAATAAATATAAAATTTATTTGAAAAAAGCTTCAGAGTTTTATCAAAGCATGGTTCAGGCAGAAAAGTCAGAAAGCTGGAATGCCGTTGGTTTAAATAGCGTCCATTGCGCGATATCGGCTTGCGATAGTGTCGTTGTTTTTCATCTTTGGAAAGCGTTCTGTTTCCAGTCAGCATAGAGATGCTGTGGAATTATTAAATAGCATTTTGATAAATGGCGCGGGTAAACAATCGGGATTATTGAATAGGATTCTTGCGAAAAAGAATATTGTTGAATATGAAGACAGGGATTTTCTGGAGAAAGAGGCCAAAGAGCTTATAAAACTGACAACAAGATTTTTTGAATGGATTCAAGGAATTTTACCGGAAGGCGGTTAACTTCACAATGTCATGGATAGGTAAGGTGGAACCTGCCGCCAATTTTATGATTGCACGAGGCGGCGGCATTTTGGTATATTTGTGACATGAAGATACTTGTAACAGGTGCGGCGGGTTTTATCGGTTCTAATCTCACTCTTGAATTGCAGAAGAGATTCCCGGATTCTGATATCACCGCCGTTGATAATTTTTTCGCCGGCGTGACGGAGAACCTGCGGGGCTTTAAGGGAAAATTCGAAAACAGGGATATATCAAAAGGGCCGGAGCTCTCAGGGGATTATGATATCATTTTTCACGAGGCCGCTATCACGGATCCGCGATACGGCGATGACAGGGAGATGGTACGGTCGAACATAGAGGGTTTCAGGAATATAATAAAACTGGCGCGTGACTCCGGGGCGAAATTGATATACGCCTCATCCGCCAGCATGTACGGCAACGGCCCCGCCCCCCAGAAAGAAAGCCAGAAGAAAGAGATTTTAAGCGCCTACGCGGAAAGCAAACTGGCGATGGATGATATGGCAGGGGAGTTATGCGGGAACATGCACATCGTGGGTCTGAGATATTTCAATGTTTTCGGGCCCGGCGAGGCGCACAAAGGCCGCCCGGCGAGCATGATATATCATCTTGTCCGGCAGATGAAAAGCGGCTCCCGACCCAGAATTTTCAAAATGGGTGAACAGAAAAGAGACCACATCTATGTGAACGATGTCGTAGAGGCCACGATCCTTGCCGTCAAGGCCGGCCGGAGCGGCGTTTATAATGTGGGCACGGGCAGGGCGGTGGATTTCAATGAACTCGTCGCCGATATCAACTCGGTCCTCGGCACATCGCTTGAGGCGGAATATATAGACAACCCTTACGAGGGCACATACCAGAATCACACCCAGGCGGACATGACTGAGGCCGAAAAATATCTCGGTTTTAAAGCCCGCTACAGCCTGCAAGACGGTATTAAAGACTATATCGAAAATCACGGTCTTTAATATCCCGTCAGGGGAAATATTAAGGCCGTCTCCTTTTTATCTTTTTACTCATAAATGTCTAATGTCAAGACCTGACCCCACTATTGATTTGACAGAAGGGCTTTGAAGATATAGAATCCTAATTGAGAATTAATCTCAATAAGCGTTTGAATTATAGAGGCATCAAAATATATGAATAAAGAGATAGAGAGGACTTTCGGTTCCTACCTGCGGCAAAACGGCATGCGCGTGACGCCGGAGCGCAAAACCATTCTGCGTGAGATCTTCGCCATACACCGGCATTTTGACACCGAGGAGATTTTTGAAACTCTGCGGCGGAAGAAAACGGGTATTTCGCACGCGTCCGTTTACAGGACGATGCCTATCCTTGTAAAGGCGGGGCTCGTGAGCAGAACCGCCGCCGCGCCGGGCAAGGCGGTGTATGAGCACATATACGGCCACGAGCATCACGATCATATGTTCTGCGTGGAATGCGGAAAGCATATAGAATTTAAAAACGACAATATTGAAAGACTGCAGATTGAGATATGCAGAAAATACGGCTTTAAACCGGAATATCACAATCTGGAGATAGTCGGCTTGTGTAAAAATTGCGCGAAGGGTAAGAGGCAGGGGAGAAAAAAATGAAGGTTGATCTTGTGTGCATGAAAGACGGCGCCGCCGGGCTTGTCTCAGATCTTGAGGGCGGGGAGTTTTTCAGCGAGAAAATGGGGAATATGGGCATAGTGCCCGGAGCGGCCATTAAAAAGATCACAGGGCATTTTATGCGCGGGCCCGTTCTTATCAAGGTCAAAGGCACTGAAATAGCCGTCGGCTATGGTATGGCCAGGAAAATAATAGTGGAAGTGGATTAGATGAAAAAAATACTTCTTATGGGCAATCCCAATGTCGGCAAAAGCGCTGTTTTTTCGCGCCTCACCGGCGTTGACGTCATCACTTCAAATTATTCCGGCACGACTGTGGGATATACCAGAGGCTGTATGCACATGGCCGGTGAGAAAGTCGAACTTATAGATGTGCCCGGTGTTTACAGTCTTGCCGCCGGAACCAAGGCCGAGGAAGTGGCGCTGGGTATGCTGAAAGAGGGCGAAATCGTTTTGAATATTGTGGACGCCACGCGCCTTGAGAGAAATCTTAAACTCACCCTGCAGTTGATAAGCCGCCGCGTGCCCATGCTCGTCGTTCTTAACATGTGGGACGAGACGAAGCACAGAGGCATTGAGATCGATGTGCCTAAGCTTGAGGAGATACTGGGCATTCCTGTCGTAGCGGTTTGCGCTGTCAGCGGAGAAGGGATAAGCGAACTGGTCGGCAGGATGGCGCAGGCGCGGGTGAGCGGGTTTGAATATGATGTGAAAGATGTCTGGGCCGAATCCGGCCGTATTGCCGGCAAGGCGCAGAAGTTTTTCCACCGGCATCACACTTTTCTGGAAACCTTGGCGGACGCGAGCATAAGTCCCCTGACAGGAATTCCGATAGCTTTAATCATAGCAGCTCTGTCATTTACGGTGATAAGATTTATAGGAGAAGGGCTGATAACCCATATTTTTGAACCCGTTTTTGAAAAACTGTGGGGTCCTTTTATTGTCAGGACTTTAGCTTTTTTGAGTCCCGGCGGCATTGCTCATGAAATACTCATCGGCAAACTCATAGACGGTAATATCGATTTCGTCCAGTCAATGGGCCTTTTGACCACGGGCTTGTTTGTTCCCGTAGCGATGGTTCTGCCCTATGTTTTTTCATTTTATCTGGTGCTCGGTTTTCTTGAGGATTCGGGCTATCTTCCCAGGATAGGCGTCCTATCGGATAATCTGATGCACAGAGTGGGTCTGCACGGCCTTGCCATTATTCCGATGATGCTGGGACTGGGATGCAATGTGCCGGCGGCCATGGCCACAAGAGTGCTGGAGACCAGGAGGGAGAGATTTATAGCGGCCACGCTCATGGCGATAGCTGTCCCCTGTATGGCGCAGATAGCGATGATCATGG
This sequence comes from Candidatus Omnitrophota bacterium, assembly GCA_013791745.1. Lineage (NCBI taxonomy): Bacteria > Pseudomonadati > Candidatus Omnitrophota > Candidatus Omnitrophota bacterium. The sequence goes on along the minus strand of VMTH01000137.1, from coordinate 5,631 downwards.
GCCTTGTGGGGAATTACGGGGCGATGGCCCTGGCTCAGGTCTTCGGCACACTTTTTATTGTCTGGATTATACTCGGCCTGCTGCAGAATGCTTTGGTGAAAGGCGAGTCTCCCGAAATTTTTGTGGAAATACCGCCTTACAGAATGCCTTATATGAAAGTTCTTTTTGAAAAAGTCTGGATGAGGGTCAAATGGTTTATAAAGGAAGCAGTGCCATTTGTCATGCTCGGTGTTCTGGTGGTAAATTTACTCTACGCTCTCGGAGTCATAGAGTTTTTGGGAAAATTAGCGGCGCCTGTTATCACAGGTATCATGGGCCTGCCGGAGGAAACCGTTGCCGCTCTGGTGGTGAGTTTTTTAAGGAAGGACGTCGCCGTCGGGATGCTCGCTCCCCTGGGGCTTTCAGTCAAGCAGCTTGTCATAGCGTCGGTTGTTCTGACCATGTATTTTCCCTGCGTTGCCACATTCGCGGTTCTGATAAAGGAGCTGGGGGTGAAAGATATGATGAAATCCGCGTTGATAATGATCGCCGCCACCCTTTTTGTCGGCGGTATATTAAATCTTATTTTGTAATTCAGGATGAATCAGCCATTTTTTTATTTCACCGGCATATTTAAGATCCCCGCGGCCCTTTTGTGTATGATGATTTTTTCAGGAGAGTTATCCGCGCATCCGCACATATTCCTTGATTATGCCGTAACATTCGTTTTTAAGGATTCGGCCATTGAGGGCGCGCGGGTTAAATGGTTATTTGATGAATTCTACAGCGAAAACATAATGTATGATTTTGATAAAAATAAAAACAAAAAGCTGGAACCGGATGAGATTAAGAATGTTAAGGAAAAGTCATTTTCTAATCTGAAAAATTTTAATTATTTCACATACATATCTACAGAAGGCAAAAAAACAGGAGTTGAAGAGATACGGGATTTTTCGGCTGAGTTCTCGGATGGACGGGTTATATTCGGTTTTTTTATACCTTTTAAAATTCCCGCGGATAATATTCCGGAAGAGCTTTTCCTCGCTATTTATGACGAGAGCTACTACACCGATATAGCGCATGTAAAAGACGATCCCGTGATTTTTGAGAACGCCGAAGATATCAAAGTTGATTACAGGATAGAAAAAGACAAGAGACATGCCTATTATTTCGGCGAGATAATACCGAGGGTGATCAAATTGAGGTTCGGAAAATGACTTTTGTAAAATCGCTTACCCTGCTCATTTTATTAACGCCGCATATTTGCGCTTCGGGAAACCCTTTCGCTTCAGCGGATAAAAAATCCGACGGCCCGCGAATGCGGAGTCGTCCGATTTTCGCCGGTAAAATCGTTTCCGCCATAGCGCCTATACAGGCGAAATTCAACAGCCGTTTATCCCGGCTGATGAAAAGCGCGAAAGAAGAGCGTTCCGCAACCGCCCTGTTTATGGCCGTCCTGATATCTTTTGTGTACGGCCTTATCCACGCCGCCGGGCCCGGCCACGGCAAAACCCTTCTGTTCTCTTATTTTGTCGCCGAAGGCAGCAGTATAAAAAAAGGCGTGGCGGCGGCTTTCGCGGTGATGCTGATGCAGGCGTTTTCGGCCATTGTGATAGTGTCGGCGCTCTATCTGACCGTGCGGCATTCTTATACAGGGTCATTTGAAAAATTCAGTAACGTGATAAAGCTTGTGAGTTATGCCCTTATTACGGCCATAGGACTGGGGCTTTTGATAAAAGCTCTGTTTTTCCGCCGCGCCGAAACAAACGCCGGACAGCAACCCGTTACGGCAGATATCCGTCCGTTAATATTCTCAATAGGAATTGTGCCCTGTCCGGGCGTCATCATTCTGCTTATATTCGCCGCGTCACTGCATTTTTTATATCTGGGTATTTTCCTGGCCGTCATCATGGCTCTGGGCATGGCGCTCACTCTTTCTGTTGTGGCGGTTGCGACGATAACGGCGCGTAAAAGTCTTGGGCTTTTTATGGGAAGCGGCGGGAAGAGCAGAAAGATGGAAAAACTGATGGAATTAAGCGGCGCGCTGTTGATATTTATTTTCGGGGGGATTTTTTTTATAGGTAGTTTATAGGCAAGCAGATGCTGATATTGTTGAAAACAGGAAATTAAAAATGAAAAACTTAAAAGTTTTAGAGGAACTTCTGGAAAGCGAGATAAAAGAAGTGGTGGGCTGCACGGAACCCGCCAGCGTCGCTTTCGCCTTCGCGCGGGCCGCCGCTTTGTTCAGGGAATATGATTCTCCGTCGGGAATAAGCGGTAATTTCAAAGCCGCCGTCGTTATTTCAAGGGACGTCTTCCGAAATATCTCAACAGTCAGGGTGCCGGTGATGAAAATAAAGGGGATCAACGCGGCCGCCGCCTGCGGCATTTATACAAAATCATCAGGATTTAATCCTTTTGCCGGAATCGGCGCCGTTGAAAAAAGAAAAATAACCGCGCTGCTCAAGCGCAAAAACTGGCTGAAAGTGTCAGTCAAAAATGTTGACGGCATTTTTGTGGACGCTCAAATTGCGTGCAAAGGCAAAAAATCACGTGTTGTTGTCGAGGGAAGTCACGATAATGTAAAAGCCGTTTATTTCAGCGGCAGGAAAACAGCCCAAAATAAAAAGAAACCGGTTTACAGGCTGAAAAGCATGGAAGAGATTTTTAATATTGTTAAGCGGCGCGATAAAGGTCTTGAGGATATTGTGGAAAGATTCATCATCGATCAGGGCAGGTTATATGAGGAGTTCGGTTACGGGGATGTTTTCGCGGCGGTGTCGGGGCTTGTGAAAAAGAGAATGGACGGCGACTCATTAAAGGTTATTACGGTCACCGGTTCGGGCAATCAGGGTATTTTTTTGGGAATACCATTTTACATCATGTATAAAAAACGCGGCAAGAAGATTCTGCCCGCCGCTCTGTTTGCCGTCCTCACACAGATATATTTGACGAATAGCAAGGGCCGTATATCCGGTGATTGCGGCCTTGCCGGCAAAGCCGCTTCCTCTCTCGCCGCCGGCCTGTCTTTACTTGAAACTGCCAATCTCAAAAAAATCCGTGATAATATGCTTTTAACACACAGGGCATTAAAGGGCCTTCAATGTGAGGGCGCCGAACCTGTTTGCGCTATGAAGGCGTATCTTGCCCTGACCTCCGTTAAGAATGTTGTATGGCCGGAAAAGCTGATATGATAAAAGATAATGTTAAAGCTTTGCTGGCTGAGTTGCCCGAAGGGGTGGAGCTGGTCGCCGCCGCCAAGACCCGTTCCGCGGCCGAAATATCACAAGCTCTCGAGGCGGGCGTTGAAATCATCGGTGAGAACTATGTGCAGGATCTTATCAGGGTTTATGATTCTGTAAAGGTTCCGGTCTTGTGGCATTTTATAGGACATCTTCAGACGAATAAAGTCAGACAGATCGTTGATAAAGTTGATATGGTAGAAACTCTGGATTCCCTTCGCCTGGCGGAAGAAATAAATAAAAGGTGCGCCGCTATAGACAAGGTGATGCCGGTTCTTGTGGAAATAAACAGCGCCGAAGAGATCGCGAAGGCCGGGGTGCTACCGGAAGATGCGGAGAATTTTGTTGAGAAGATAGCGGGTTTGAAAAATATTGCCGTTAAAGGGCTGATGACCATGGGGCCAATGACCGCGAAAGATGAAGATTTGCGGATGTATTTTAGCCAAACCCGCCGGGTATTTGATAGGATTAAACTCAGGCAGATTGAAGGTGTTAAAATGAAATATCTGTCCATGGGCATGACTTCTTCCTATAAGCTCGCGATCGGGGAGGGGGCCAATATGGTGAGGATAGGTACCAGGATATTCGGGGAGAGAAATTACGATTGACAAAAAACCGGTTTTTAAATTTTGTCCGATATGCAGGGCGGAACTCGCGGCTAAGGATATAGATGGCGCCGCGCGCCTGACCTGTCCCTCATGCCGGTGGATCAATTATCAGAATCCCGTGCCCGTGGCTGTGGCGGCGGTGGTCAATACGCGCCGCGAAGTGCTTGTCAGCCGCAGGGCTTTTGAGCCGGCGGCCGGCCAGTGGTCTTTGCCGGGAGGATTTGTTGAGAGCGGCGAACATCCTGAAGAGGCGTGTCTCAGAGAACTTATGGAGGAAACGGGAATAAAAGGCGAGATCATCCGGCTGGTGGGTGTATACAGTTTCAGCAGCAGGATACACGGATCTCTTCTTGTCATGGGCTATGAGGTGAAACCCTTAAGCGAAGAATTAAAACTCAACAAAGAAGTCAGCGAAGCGAAATTTGTGCCGTATCATGATATTCCGCATATAACATTCGCGAGCCACGTAAAATTATTGCAGGATGTTTTTAAAATCTGAAAATTAATTCTTAAGCAGGACTAAATTGTTTTGCCCACGGCCTTGGCTATGGGTTTGATCTTTTTCATTATATCCGCGAAAGTTTTTTCGTCTATTGTCTGCGCCGCGTCGGAGAACGCATTTTTGGGGTCGTGATGAGCTTCCACTATTATCCCGTCGGCGCCGGAGGCCGCGGCCGCCAGACAGAGTGACGGCACAAGCTCTCTCACTCCGGCCGAATGGGAAGGGTCTATTATGACGGGCAGGTGGGATTCTTTTTTAAGAACGGGCACGGCGCTTATATCAAGCGTAAAACGCGTGGACTGGGTAAAAGTGCGGATGCCCCTCTCGCAGAGGATGACATTCTGATTGCCTTCGCTGAGAACATATTCCGCGGCCATCAGCAGTTCGGTGATTGTGGCGGACATGCCCCGCTTGATCATCACGGGCGTGTTTATTTTTCCGAGCTCCCTCAGGAGATTGAAATTCTGCATGTTCCGGGCCCCCACCTGCATAATGTCGGCGTATTTGGCCACAATTTCTATCTGTGAGATCTCCATGACTTCCGTGATTATTTTTAAGCCCGTGAGTTTTCTGGCCTCGGCAAGATATTTGAGGCCTTCTTCTCCCAACCCCTGAAAAGAGTAGGGTGAAGTGCGGGGTTTGAAAGCCCCGCCCCTGAGAAAAGTCGCTCCGTGTTTTTTCACCATCCTCGCGGTTTTCATGAGATTCGCCCGGTTTTCAACGGAGCACGGCCCGGCCATTACCGTAAATCTTCCGCCGCCTATTTTTTCCTTCCCGCAGCTTATAACGCTGTCTTCGGGATGCACCTGGCGGCTGGCGAGTTTATAGGGTTTTGATATCTGGACAATGCTTTTTACGGCGGGGTCCGCTTCAAAAAATTCTCTCAAAAGTATGGCGTTTTCGCCTATCACTCCGATGGTGATGTCGGACGCGCCTTTTGAATAATGGGCCTTAAAACCGTAAGATTTAATTTTTTTCTCAATCCGCTTTATGTCGTTTTTTGAAACATTCCTTTTTAGTGTCAGTATCATTTTATTTCCCCTTTATTTTCTTCAGGCATTTTATGAAAAAATCATTTTCCCCGGGCTTTCCGACAGTCACTCTGATGAATTCGCTCAGTTCGTATTCCGCCATTCCCCGCACTATCACGCCCATTTTCAGCAGCGCTGTAAATATTTTGTTCCCGTCACCGACATTTACGAGAAGGAAATTTGCCTGTGACGGCACATATTCCAGACCCATAGCTGTAAGATTTTTTTCCATTCTTTTTTTCCCGTCAAGTATTTTTTTAGTGATGGTT
>VMTH01000136.1 GCA_013791745.1 Candidatus Omnitrophota bacterium | reverse complement strand
TTCAGCAGATCACTCCGCACCCCGCGCCAGAGGATTTTTATTTCAGCCGGCCGCAGAGTGTTGACCTGGGATCTTAATGTCAAGGTGCGTGTTCCTCTTCTATTTAAGAAGGCCCTTGATTATCAGGGCCACGGCGTCTTTTTCGCTGAGGCCCCGCGCCATCAGTGTCTGGAGCTGTTTGGAATCCACACTTCCTATCGCGGCCTCGTGTGTTATGCGGGCCTGAGGGTGGCTCACCTCTACGACGGGAATGGCCGAGGCCACTGCTTTATCCTGCACGATTTCCTTGCAGTCTACATGACCCCGCGCTCCCGGAGCCGAAGCCGTGAGTTTGTTGTATATTTCGGCCCGGGCCGTGTCCCGAACCGCTATTCTTGAATTCAGAAATCCGCGCGAATTTTTTCCGGTCAGATGCCCCGTCTCGTTTATTTTTATAATGTCGTCCGCGTAGCCGCTTATTCTGGCTGTCATCTCAAGAGAGCTGTCTTCGCCGCAAGTCGTTTCGTAATCTATGTCAATCAGCCCGACCCTGCCTTTTACCAGCTCAAATTCCGTGGCGAAACTCGCGCCTTTTTTAAGATTGACTTTCGCTTTGGGGTACACCTTTGTGCCGCCGGATTCTCCGTGCACATGTCTTTCAAAATACCGGTATTCCGCTCCGTCTTCTATGTTTATCACCGCCTCCATTATGTGGCTTATATCAATGGCGTTAGGGAAGCTGCAGTGGGCGATTATGGATATCTTTGAATTTCTGCCGCATCCGACATCCATGATTATTTTCTGCGTTCCTTTTTCGGGGAGCATCCCGAAACATATCTGAACGGGGTTGTTTATCACCGCGTTTTCTTCTATCCTCATAACCGCGCGGATACCGTCTTTTATTTCCTCAATGTCCAGCTTTAACCCCGGGACAAGATGCGATCCCAGCACTTTGTTGTGGTGCACGACAAGATGGGCAGTGTGCCTGTCATGCAGTTCGTCGGCCGTTTTGTTTATCGAACTTAGAAGCTCATCAAGAGCCGTTTTTTTATCTGTCATAGGGTATCCCCTGTTCCGCCACGTATTTGAGATCGCAGGGCATGCATTTGTCATGGAAATAGGAGCTTATTTTTTCAGACGAACCCGAATCTCTTATACCGCCGTGGCACATGAGCAGGGCTCTTTCAGACTGTTTCAGCACCTGCAGGCTGTGAGTTATGAGGATGACGCTGCTGCCGTTTTGTTTGAGCATCTGCATGACTTCGAACATTTTATCCAGCGCTTCCACATCAATCCCCGAATCCGGCTCGTCCAGAAGAGTGAGTTTCGGCTCCATAACGAGAATGGAGGCTATCTCCACTCTTTTTCTCTCCCCGCCGCTCAAAGTCTTGTCGCAGTCGCGGTTCAGATAATTTTTCGGGCTGAGTCCCACGGCGTCCAGCGCCTTTTCCAGATTTTCCCTGGATTTGTCTTTGGCGGATGCTTCGAGAAAATCTCTTATGCTGATGCCGTCGAAACGCGCCGGTTCCTGCCAGCCCAGTGTTATTCCAAGCTTCGCCCTTTTGTCCGTGTCCAGATTTTTTATGGATTTCCCCTCGAAGAGGATGTCTCCCTCTATGTGCCTGAAATCCGGCAGGCCCATGAGGACGGACGCGAGCGTGGATTTTCCTGCGCCGTTGGGCCCCACCACGGCATGCACTATGCCGGACTCAAAAGAGGCGTTTATATTCTGCAGTATATTCTTCCCGCCCAGTTTTAAGGCAATGTCCCTTAACTCAAGAATGGTTTCAGTTTTGCTCATCCGCTATTAAACAAAAAAAGACGGTGTAATTCAATTGGACGCGGAGTGTTCCTGCGCTAATATCCGAAACTTTAATGTCTTGACAAAATAACAAGAACACCGTATAATATGTTCAGTACGAGTTGAACGATATGAAAAAACAGCAATCTGATATAAAGAGAGATATGATCAATCTCGCCGGAATGGGCTTTTCCCGATTCAGCCTCAGTCCCATAGCCGGTCAGATATATGCTCTTCTTTATATGAGCGACGGGCCTGTCACACTCAACGACATGGTCAGGGAGCTTGGGATCAGCAAAGGCTCAGCTTCAATGAACATAAGGATCCTTGAAGCATGGGGGGCTGTGCGGAAATTGTGGGTTAATTCAGACAGAAAAGATTACTATGAGGCAAATCCTGATATAATGACCATAGCGCTCAAAAGATTCAAAGAAGGTATGGTGAAAAGACTTGATGAACTGGCGCCGGCGCTTGAAAAAGCGGGGGATTCGGATTTCAAGGGCGGTGCGGCCGCGAAAGACGCCGAATTTTACAGGGGAAGGCTCGCCGAGATCAAAAAACTTATGGGGGGTATCCGTAAAGCGGTAGAGATCATCCCCGAGTCAGCGTCGGATAAAAAGTTCAGGATAATCAGTAAAATAATATCCGTCTTAAAATGAGGATCTGCATGCTTATACCGCGATTTTATCCTGTGATGGGAGGAACGGAAAATCAGTGCCGCCTTCTTTCAAAACAGCTCTTTAAAATGGGTCACGGCGTCTTTGTGCTGACACAGCGAGAGAAAAACACCGCCGCCTGTGAGACGCTTGACGGGGTGGATGTTTACAGGCTTCCGGGTTTTGCCCTTCCGGGGATATTCTCGTTCGGCTTTTTTTTCAGCGCTCTTTTCTTTCTGATTTCAAATAGGGTTAAATACGATTTAATACACGTTCATCTGGCGACATCCGCCGCTCTTGCGGCTGTTCTGAGTGCCGCGATCCTCGGGAAGGGCTGTGTGGTCAAATTCGCGGGCGCAGGCAGGACGGGGGATATCGGCACTTCGCGCGGAAAACCATGGGGCCGGCTGAAACTCTATATTCTGAAGAAATCCCGCGCGCTTTTCACGGCGCCTTCCGATGAGGTCGCCTCGGAGCTTCTGGGGGCCGGATTTAATAAGGAATCCGTTGTAAAAATCTCAAACGGCGTGGAGTGTTCTTATTATTCGCCGCTTCCGCAGGATGAGAGGGAAGCGCTCAGAAAAGAAATGCGGTGGGTCGGAAAAAAAGTGTTTCTTTTCGCCGGACGCCTTGAAGAACCGAAAGACATAGCTTTTTTTCTAGAGGCATGGGCGGCATCTTCGGATGAGCGCGGGCTTTTTGTAATTGCCGGAGAAGGCTCTCAGGAAAAGGCGCTCAGGGCGCTTGCGGAAAAAAAGAAAATAAAAAATATTGTCTTCGCCGGCAAAAGAAACGACATCCTCCGCTTTTACAGAGCCGCGGATTATTTCGTCCTTCCAAGCCGCGCCGAGGGGCTTTCAAACGCTCTTCTCGAGGCTATGTCATGCGGCCTGACGGTTATAGCCAGCGGTATCCCCGCCAACAGGGAAGTTATAGAAGACGGAGAGGATGGATTCTTGTTTTCATTCACTGATCCTGGCGGCCTGATGGATTTAATAAAAGAAGGCTTGGCCGGCCGCGATGTTACGGCGGGCACAGCCGCAAGAAGTAAAATAGTCCGGGGCTATTCAATCGGTAGCGTGGCCGAAAAATATATTAATCGGGTGTACGCCAGTATAGCTAATAGTAAATACCTGCCTGCCGGCAGGCAGGGCGATTAAGTGGAAGTTGATAGTTGAAAGTTGGAAGAGAAAAAACAAACGGGCATAAGCGGCTAAAAAATGCTGTTGCTGGCGGCGCTGTCGGAGCCGGAGGTAAAAATGGATTTTAATAAAGGTGCGATCGAAGGTGTTGTGATAAAAGAAATCCAGGGCTTTCAGGATAACAGAGGTAACCTTATGGAGACTTATAGAACAGACACTCTCCCCGCGGGGATTCAACCTGTGATGTCGTATGTTTCATATACGCATCCGGGGATAGGCCGCGGCCCTCATGAGCATATTGAACAGACGGATGTTTTCAGTTTCATAGGTCCCGGCGAATTTGAAGTGCATCTGTGGGATAATAGGAACAATAGCCGGACATTCAGGAATAAGATGGTTTTAACAGCCGGTGAATCGCGTCCCCTGACGCTTATAGTCCCCCCCGGAGTGGTACACGGGTATAGAAATGTTTCCAAAAAAGACGGTATGGTTCTTAATTTTCCGGACCGCCTTTTTGCCGGTGAAGGTAAGAAAGAAAAGATAGATGAAATAAGGCATGAAGATAAAGGAGATGAATTTTATCAGGATTTTATAAAAGAACTACCACGGAAACACGGATCAAGTGAAAGATAATAGGGGTTAGGGAATAGTGAAAAAGCGAAGAATGGAAAAGGTAAACGGAAGCTGGAAGCCGTGAGTGTGAAAAATAACTGGATACTGGCAACTGGCAACAAGGAAAAAGGACGAAAGGTATATGATTTGGCTGACAGGGAATAAAGGGATGCTCGGGAGCGATATTGAAAAACTCCTTATAAAAACCGGAGTTGAATTCATATCGAGTGATAGAGAAATTGATATATGCAGTAATTCCGATGTTATGAACTTCCTGGGAGGCAGAAAGCCGGATTGGATAATTAATGCCGCCGCCTACACTGATGTTGACCGGGCTGAACAGGAAATAGAAAAAGCCTTTAATATTAATGCGGAAGGCGTAAAGAATATTGCTGAAACAGCGGGCTCTCTTAATGCGGGGCTTATCCATATATCGACGGACTATGTTTTTGACGGCCAAAATAAATCAGGATATAGTGAAGGCGACCCGGTAAAACCGGTTAATGCTTATGGGGAGAGTAAGCTGAAGGGCGAACTGTATTTGAATGATATTCTGGCTAAACATTATATCATACGGACATCCTGGCTTTACGGCGCTTATGGGAAAAATTTTGTTCTGACAATTCTGGATCTGCTTAAACAGAAGAATGAAATCAAAATTGTCAGCGACCAGACAGGGTCTCCCACTTATTCTTGTGATCTTGCGGAAATAGTGTTGAGCTGCATAACACGAGACCAGGGGAAATACGGTATTTATAATTTCAGCAACAGCGGTTCGTGTAGCTGGTATGAATTCGCGTGTGAGATATACAGAATAGGGCAGAGTATCGGATTGGTAACCAGCGAGGTCAGGTTAGTTCCTGTGACTACTTCTGAATTTTTACGGCCCGCGATGCGGCCGGCCTATTCTTTGCTTAAGAAGGATAAGATAAAAAGAGAATTGAATGTAAACGTGAGGGGCTGGAAGGAAGCTTTGGCGGCTTTTATGGAGGTTCTCCGTTCAAAAACAAATGGGGAGACATCCTGAGCAGACGGGCTCTTGACAGAGGGCATAAATAAGCATATAATGTGTTCAGAACGCATTGAACGCTATGAACGCAAGTGTGTTCAGAGGAGAATAGCGGATGGGAAATAAATATTTTATCATAAAACTGTGGACCTGGGCCGACCGGAGATCGCCGATTATATCAAACAGGATGCAATAGGCAATGATTGTCAATTACAATATAAATAGGAATGTAGGCGTAAAGGCGAATGGTATTGCCACAAGGGTTTTAGGAAAAAAATTATTTATTGAATTTGAACAGGGCGCAATAATCTTAAAAGCCGGCGATGAAAGAATACTATTCGAAGGGCCGCTATATTATTATTTTGATCAAAAAGAAACAGAGTATTTACTGAACAAGTCGGAAAAATACATAAGCGAATTTTTAACAAAAGTTATAAAGAGAAAGGGTTTGGACTATTGCATCAGACATCTCGAGGGGGAATACAACACAGTAATATTCAACAATACATCCATAAAAATAATAGGGGACAGGTTAAAAAGACGGGAAATATTTTATTCCTATAATAGTACAAGTTTATGTGTTGCTTCCGATTTAGAGTATTTAGCGAAAAGAAAAAGCAAATTAGACTATGACCAGAATATTCTGGCACTTATGTTGTCTTCTAAATACCATTATATTCCGGCGGGGCATACAATTTATAAGGATATATACGCACTTGCGCCGGATGAAAGTATTAAATATTCGAAGAATGGTTTTGAGAAAAACAGGATACTTGCATTGAAGAACATTGAGGAATATGATGAGAGTAAGTTATTGGAATATTCGGGAATATTCAACCGGGCAGTTTTAGGAAGAGTGGGCAGAGGCCTAAACATAGCCAACAGTACAGGGGGCTGGGATACAACATATATCATTACTATATTAGTGGAATTGCTCGGCAAGGATAAGGTCGTAAGCTCAATTTATAATTGCAAATTTAAAGATGGTAAAGACTGGAATATCTATGAAAAAATCCGCGCCAAGAAGATTGCGAAGCACTTTAATATTAGGCATATGGAAGTTCCATTGGATTTCACTTCGGATGTATTAACTGATAATTTAAGGGAATTGCTTCCCTGTCTGCGTTCAAAAAATATTTATATTGCTCCCTTGCCCCATTTTATATTATATAAAGGTACAAGAAAATGGTTAGGGGTAAAGCAAAAAGGAACTATTTTTAGTGGCGAAGCTGCCGATTCTTTGCACAATTTCGGTTTTTCTCAGTACCTAAGTTTTTTTCATAAAAGCTACGCTTTTAAAGAATACGGAGAT
>VMTH01000135.1 GCA_013791745.1 Candidatus Omnitrophota bacterium | reverse complement strand
TATCCAGTACGGGCTTGTCGCCGTCCAGCTTGAGCCCGTCCAGCAATTGGAATTGGATTTATCTTTAAGCGATATATTCACAACATCGAGGCCGGCGTTGCCCGCGCGGGGCAAACTCAAATTCGGCTCGTCTTTCGCCGTGCCCGCCAGAATCGCCTGCCCGCTCATAAACGAGTAACTCGTATTATTCACAGGCCCCGTCGATACCGACACAGGCGTGCTCGTGTCGTACACAAACTCAAATCCAGCCGACGGGATTTCTTCGTTGCCCGACCAGTCCTTCGCTTTTGTCATGATTCTGAACCTGTGACCCGTTCCTCTCTTTTTCCAGCCGATGTCATTTATCTCGTCAAAACCCCACTCGCTTAAACCCGTCGCATTTTTCCACATCACATCTATCGACCAGAACAGCGTCGGGTTCTGCCAATAATATGTGGTGTTCTCCGTTATATCCATTACCATCAGTTTCACATCGCTCAACCCCGAGGCCACAGGGCCTATATCGGGATCGTCATTCGCAATGCCCCCTATGTAATTCAGCGTTTTATACGACGCGTTAAACGGCGCCGTTGAATTTGATACAGGCCTCTCATAATCGTTTATAAATGTGAATGTCGTAAAAGACGCCTCCCAATTCCCCGCGTTATCTTTCGCCCTGCTGTTTATTGTGTATTCAACCTCTGTGTTCCAGATGCTCCCCAACCACCACCACGCCGTTGACGCTGACGATAATACCGCTTTATTCCAATATTCCGACCCGTCCTGCCACCCGGGCGTCGCTCCGTCTTCGTGATAAAACTGATTTCCGCTTCTCTTTATCCTCACCGTTACCGTGCTCACATTCCCCGGCGACGCGTCAAAACATGTGCCCATAAGCTGCGGCGGGCTGTTTGTGTCTCCCGCCGGATTAGTTATGCCGCTAAGCGGCTTGCTCGTGTCATAAGTGAAGGTGTTGGAATCAACAGTGACGTTGAAGACACTTTCTTCATTGTTCGCGGCGTCTTTCGATTTCGCAACCACAAGATAAGACAGGCCGTTTTCCCAGGCCGCGGGAAGATTACCCGACGGGATGGACCAGCTCCACGGGTTGGAGCCCGACAGCGTCGTCGTCGACCAGACAATATCCTCGGACGCGGGCCTCCATGTCTTATCCGATATCCTCCAGTGGGCTCCGGCGGAAGCGCCGGTTTTTTTCATCAGCCGCACAAGCACCTCTGTGACGCCGCTCTTATTGTCCGAAGCCGTTCCGGAAAGCGAAGCCGGAGACCCCTCGGGATAATAAGCGCCGTGGGTTGGCACGGAAACGAAAGATTCGGGAGCCGTCTCATCAAAAGTGAAATATGTATAATCCGACAGCTTTCCGTTGCCCGCTAAATCCCATGCCTCGCATTTCATACGGTATTGATGGCCGTCTGTCCATGCGCTTTGCTGAACCGAAGCGTTCCAGCCGGTCACAGGCGCGCCCGTCAGGGTCGTCGTGGCCCAATAGACCGAAACCTGCCAGGAAGACTGTTCCACGTTCCAGTATCTCAGCGCGTCAAGATCGTAAATGAAAGACTTTACCATTATAATGCCGGATTCAAACGCGCCCGTGTCATCCTTTGCCGTGCCGCTTACCGCCGCGGGCCTTGTCTTCAGGTTGCCCGAAGGCGCCGACACCGTCACCGCCGTCGGGGATGATTGATCTATATAAAAAGTCCTTGTTGAAATCGAGATCTCAACATTCGGCCCCGGCACATCCGTGTTGTCGCGGGCCTTTGTGTTAACAATGTATTTATGATTGTTTATCCAGTCACTGTTATTGAAAGGATAAGACCACGATTCTTTGCCTGAGACCGCCAGCCAGAACTGGCCCGTCGCCGTCCAGGTGGAACCCGTCCAGAGTTTAGCGGCCGTGTCGTCTTTCAATTTGATATAAACATCCTTGATGCCGGCGGAAGAAAGCGTGTTGCCGTACCAAACCCCCTGGGGCTGGTCCTGGGCCGTTCCGCTTATGGCTGTGAGCGTTTTCGTATAAAGATTAGAGGAGGGCGTCCCTACAGCGGAATTCGGCTCTCCTATTTTACCGTCGGTGTCAACGGCGTTTCTGTCATAGTAAAAAGTGGAAGTGGAAAAAACGGTCTGAATGTTCTGGGCCATATCCTCCGCCCTCGGCAGAACAATATACCTGTGGCCGTTCTTCCAGTTGAATGTCACCTCGCTTTTCGCATAAGACCATGTCGGGGTGGAGAGAGACGTCACCTGCAGCCATGACTCAACTCCCGCATCCCAGCCGCCGCCGTTAAAATAACGCCAGGTCCCTGAAGTGATATCAACAATCTGAATATACACTTTTTTATCGGCATTGCTGATTCCGCTGAAGCCGTCGGTGCAGGTTCCTGAAATCTCCGACAGAGCGCTCACGAAATTCCCGCCCGCGGGGCTCGCCACCCCGGATTCGGGCGGCGCGGAATCCACTGTAAACTGAACTGCGTGCGGTGTCTCTGTGTTGCCGGTTTTGTCCTTCGCGCGGACATCAACCTTAAAACCCTGGATGACCCCGTCGGGCCATGATGGGTCGGGCACACTGTTGAACCACCAGAAAGTCCCGTTTGAAGATAACCCGCAGGTCAGCCACTTCTCGGTGGAGTTCCAGCCCGGGGCCTGCCAGAAATCACTATTGTCAAGCCGCTTGATTGTGATTGAGGATACCTGAACACCGGAAGCGTCATCGGAACAGGTCCCGTAAATGCTTGCAAGTTTATTGTTGGTCGCATTATAGGACGCGCCGTTCTGCGGGCGGGCAAAAACCGTTATCGGCGCCTGATAGTCAATCGCGAACTAATTGTTATTATCGGAGGTGACAAAACTGTCCTCTATGTTAGGCGACGGCACTTTATCTTGCGCGCGGGCTATCACCCTGTATCTTCTCCCCGATTTCCACACGGTTGAAGAAACAGCCTTCTCCCATGCAGGAGGAGAACCGCCAAGCATTGTCGCGGAAAGCCATATCGGGCTTACGCCTGTGAAACTTGAAGTCGAGCTTCCTCCGTCCCACCAGTAGAGATCATCGGGGTCGGAATATGATGTGCCCGTTGATTTCTGCAAGGCGACCTGAACGCTGTTGACCCCGGCCGGCCATGTGCCGGAGAAGCCGTCCGTGGCGGTTCCCTCAATCTTTGAGTTCTCAACAAAAGTGATGTCATAGCCCGTATCATGCGCGGGCTTCGTTATCTTAGTTTTCGGTTTGACATTGTCAAAGATAAAGTACTTAGTATTGTCGGTGTTAAACGCTGTCTCAACATTCGGGTCGTAATCACAGGTGTCTGTCGCTCTGGATTTTACGATATATCTTTCTCCCGATGTCCATGCGGAAGTGCCGCCGGAAATGTTATAAGTCCAGGGGCTGACATTTTCACCGCCCGATTGTATCCAGTATTCCGTACCTGCCTGCCAACTGGATCCGTTCCAGACAGAAGCCGAATCGTTTTTCTTAATTGAAATCTGAGAAAAAGCTACTTTAACATCATCCGAAGAAGTGCCGGTGATCTGGCTGATATCCCTGTAATAAACCGTGTAAGGCGGGGGAGTTACAGCAATTGCCACCGGCTTTGTAAGACCGGATTGAGGTGGCACATTGTCAATCCAGAAAGTCTTCGTTGAATAATTCACCTCCATATTCGCCGAGGGCTCCGTGACATTGTCAATCGCCATGGAATTTATTGTGAAGGAAGAACCGGAAAGCCCCGACCACGCCTCGGTTGAAATTGATATCTGCCATCCCGTGGTACCGGAGGCCGCATTCCAGGTTTCGGAACCCGACCACTCCTCTGTTGACTCTTTCCAGAAAAGGCCGTCGGAAGGCCTTCTTATCCTCACCCTCACTTCCTTCACTCCCGCGGGATGAGTGCCTGAGGCCATATCGGAAGCGCTGCCGCTCGACAAAGCAAGGGCGTTGTAACTTGCCCCGTTAAAAGGAACCTGGACAGCGGAAGTCGAGGCAATGTTGTCAAAATAGAATGAAACGGTATTGGCCGCCGTAAGCTGTTCCTGGTTAGATGCCCTGTCTATGGTTTTAACCGTCACCTCAAACTTGTGGCCGTAGCCGTTCATTATCCAGGCGCTGTTATCGGCAATGTCAATATCATCGTAAGTCCAAATGTCAGGATCAGGAGCTTCGTTATTACTTGCCGTAAGCCATAACTCGGCGCCCCAGTGCCCAACTGAACCTCTCCAGTAATTCCCGGTGTCCACATCTTTTATTCTGACTTTCACCCCGGTGGGCGGTATTCCGGAAGGAGAAGCAAGCACAGGAGCGTCTTTCGCCGTTCCCTGAAGCTGAGTCAGGCTTTTGTAAAATTTTGTATCTACAGGGAGGGACACACCCGAAGTCCCCGAAGACCAATCTATCTTAAAAGTGTGTGACGCGGAAACGACAGACCAGTTCCCCGCGTTATCTTTGCCTTTTGAAGCGATTTTATATTCGACGCCGTCGCTCCAGTCAAAAGCCCCGCCGCCTGTCCATGTCCAAGACGATTTATAAACGCTTCCTTGCGTCCATTCTTTGTATTTCGCGGCGGTGTTCCACACTTCGCCAAGCGTAATGTCCTGCCATTCGTCACCGGAAACATCCCAGTATTTATTGTCTTCCCTGAAAATTTTCACAACCGTTTCGTTTATAATACCCGGGGAAGTATCGCTGGAATGCAAAACCAAAACGGTGTTTTTGTTACTCAGAAAACTGTTGTTTCCCGGGAACACCACGCTTGCCCCCGGCAGCTTTGTGTCACAGATAAAAACGGCGGATGAGGATTCAATTTTATAATTTCCCGCATTATCCTCCGTTCGTGACCAGACGGCGTATTTTACACCGTTAGCCCAGGGCCAGGATGAAACGGGAACGGTGTAATCCCATTCATCCGTTGTGGAATTATAATTCGCCGCCAGCCACTGCTGACCGCTTACGCCGGGATCTCTCCAGAAGGGAGAAAACGACGGATTATACTGCCAGCCATCAGAATATCTCTGTATCCGAACCTTCACCTGATAAATATCGGTGCCCAGCACCGGATAACCCGGGTCGGAGGCTGTGCCCGAAAGAACGGATGGGCTTCCGGCGGGATAATAAGCGTCGTCAACCGGCACCGCGACGCCGGATTCAGGTTCGGTTATATCATAAACAAAGGTCTTGTATTCACCGGAATTCTCGTAAAAATTGCCGGCTATGTCGTATGCTTTGCACCAGATCTTATAAGTGTGGCCGTCCGTCCAGGTGCTGGTCGGATAAGGCACAGTGTACGACCATGTGCCGGAAGCGATGGCAAACCATGTTTCCGAAGCCGTCCAAGCCGAGCCCGTCCAGTGCGCCGTGGCGCCGTATTCAAGATCCTGAATTTTGAGATGCACGAGCGAAATTCCGGAATTTTGTCTCGGCGCGGGGGGATTATCCAACGCGGTACCTTTTACAACAGACGGAGCGCTATTTAAATTCCCGTCAGGATTTGTGACCGCGCAGGCGGGCAGGTCATTGTCAAAAAGGAATGTGTTGAATGAAATATCCGTCTGCTCGTTGGGAACCCTGTCATAGATTTTAGGCGTCACCTTATATTCCCTGCCGGAAGACCATGAGCCGCCGAAAGTGTATGACCAGGAGGAGACAAAAACATTCGGATAAACCTTGTGCCCCGAAGTCACCGTCCAGGAAGAACCCGTCCAGTATTCGTCATTGCCCCATCCGCCAACGGCGCCGTTGGCGAGCGCCACGATCTCAAGCTCAAGAGGATAATTCGCCCAGTCATTCTGAACCGACGACCAGTCGTCTTCGCAGGTTCCTCTTATTTGCGAAACGGCTTTTACTTTGCTGTTGTCGGAAGGATATGTCGCGCGGCTCAGGGGCGGAACTGTGTCAAAGACAACATCAAAAGAATAAGGTGTACTTTCCACATTCACGGGCGTCGCGTTGTCCCGGGAAACTTTTGAGATGATCCTGTATTTGTTCGCCGACTGCCATTCGGGCGCGACAAAATCCTTTGACCAGGAAAGCGAACCGCTCGTGTCAAGCAAGAAACCCGAGAACTGCCAGCCGCCGCCGTTCCAGTAGCCGGTTACAGGAAGCGTCAGATCCATAACCTGCACTTTCACAGCCGCATCGGGAACCCCTGAAACAGCGTCCGAGGCCGTACCGCCTATAGTGTCAAGACCGCCTTCTCCCACATAGGGATCGGAAGGCGTGGGCTGGGTCAGAGCCGAATCAGGCTCCGTGTTATCAAAAATAAAACTGCTTGTCGGAATTGAAGAGGTGGAACCCGCACCATCCCAAGCCTTGACTTTCAGCTGATACTCGGTCGCGTTATTCCATGCCGGCACACCGGAATATGTCCACGAGGACGCCCATATGGAACACGAGGCCCATTTTTCGGATGTGTACCAGCCGCCCTGCCAGTAAGTTGTCGTCTTTTTATTTTTAATCTGCAGGAAGATTGAGGGAACGGAAAACTCGTCATTCTGCGTTCCTTTTATAGATGAAAGAGCGGAAGGATACAGGCCGTCAGAGGGAGAAGTAACAACGGCCGTCGGAGCGACAATATCGTATATGAACGAAAACTCAGTGCCCGAGGCCTCGTTAAAATTACCGGCGCCGTCGTTTATATCGTCAAAAGCTTTGGGCTGGATCTTATACTGATGGCCGTGCGACCATTGAGGAACATTTGAAAAAGTCCACACCCCGCCCGCGAAAGTTGATGTGGACCAGGTCACGGAAACAACCCATGATGAATCCGTCACTCTCCAGTATCTGTTTTCATTATCAACATCTTTCAATGTTATTTTTACTTCTCTCACGCCCGCGATGGCATCTGATGCCGTGCCCTTGATTTCCGAAAGCTCCCGGGCATAAGAGCCGTTGGCGGGAAGAGTTGTCCCCGCGGAGGGATTTTGAAGATCCATCGTGAAATTCTTGTTTGTTTCCGCTTTCGTGCCCCAGTCGGACTCTGTGGTATTGAGGAGCGCGCTGAAACCTTTTGAAGTCGTTTTATACTGCGTGTTATTCACCCAGGCATTCGTGTCAACAACCAGTGACCATGAATCGGCGCCGTTGTTATTGAGGCCGGTTATCTCGTTCCATTCAAAAGTGCCGGATGATTTCCACAATTTCGCAGACTGATCCCAGCAGTCTCCGCCGGGCCTCTGCAGCCTCACGGAACATTGGCTCGCGTAACTTGAAGTGCCTTGTATGGCAATCAAACCGACCGCTTCGCGATTATAATATTTCCCTTCTATGGGCTTTGTTATAAGAGTTTCCGGCATGTTCCCCTGAAACCAGAAAGTTGCCGAGGAAGCGCTGGCGTTATACTGGGTATTGCCCGCCTTATCTTTGGCGATAGCGTAAAAAACGTGTTTTTCGTCGGCGGATGCGTTTTTCCATGTGACACTAACCGGCCACTGCCAGGGAGCGACGCCTGTCGCGTTATCAAGCCACACAGGCTGTCCAGACGTCCAAGTTATGCCGGTCCACCACTCGCTCGAACTAAAATGTTTGAGCGCCGTGTAGATTTTTACCGTCTGGCCAGGCGAAGTGTCCGCCGAATTACCCGCGAAATTAACGGGCAGCGTATCCGTCGTATAATGGGGCTCTCCGGCGGCGGGCGTCGTTATTGTCGCCGTCGGCAAAGAAACATCAAATGTGAAAGTCGCGATGGCGAGTTTATAATTGCCGGCCTTATCCCAAACCCGGGATTCCGTTTTATATATTGTTCCGTCCCTCCATGCGGGAAGCGTTGTATATGTCCAGCTGGCGGAGCCGCTCGCGTTGAGCCAGAAGGAAACCGCGCTCCACGAAGAACCCGTCCAGAAATAAGAGGAATTCGTTGAAATCCTCACATCAACAAAATCAATTCCGCTCCAGTTATCCCCCGCCGTGCCGCCTATTTCGGCGAGCTCCTTATAATGAGACAGGTGAGACGGCGTTGAAATGGCAATCAGAGGCGCCACGGTATCATAAATAAAAGTTGATCTCCAGACCGTCCACGGCACAGTGACGCCTTCCTCATAATTGTTCGCAAAATCGCGCGCTTTCGTGTAGATAAAATATTTTTCCTCCGGCGTCTCCCCTGATATGTTTTTATAAAATTCCGGCACATTAGAAATGTAAAACTCAAAAGTGTCCGCTGTGACAAGAGAGGCCGCCAGCGGAGTCTCATCCGACCAGAAAGGCGCGTCGCCGAACCAGTATAAATTGTCGGAATCTCTCCTTATGACAACTTTCACCTCGCTGACGCCGCTTCCGAAATTCGGGTCATCAAAAGTTCCTGTATAAGTGCCGGTTTTCACATTATACGCCATGCCTTTGCCGGGGTAGCTGATATCGCTGACAGGGTCGGTTATATCATACTTGAATTTTGAATTCTCGCTGCCCTCCACTCCCACAGTGGGCGCCTGCTTGTTGTTTACCGGCAGAACATCGTCATAGGCCTTGACCCATATTCTGTGATTGGAGCCGTCGCCGCAATTAACGCCCGTGTATGTCCAGGAAGACGCCCACAAATCCGCCACCACCCAGAATTCGCTCACGCTCTGCCACACGCTTCCGTCCCAGTAAAGGTTCCCCGCGCCTTTCTTTATCGCGAGTTCAACTTTGCTGACATTGGAATAAGCGTCAGAGGCGGTGCCGTAAATTGTGAGGGTTGATGTAGAATCATTTATGTTATTCGTCGCCCCTTCCTCGGGATACTGGATATACGACGCGGGAGAGGCATTATCCCATACAAAAGTTTTACCCGCTCCGGGCGCTTCCGGATTGGAGGCTTTGTCCGTCATGCGGGATCTGGCGGTATAAGAGGCGCCGTAACTGAATGTTACTGTTGATGAATTCCATGACCATGATGTTGAACCCGCGCACACTATCCAGAGTTCCGACGCCGAACTGAAAGTCCATGGAGCAACATTAAAATAATTGACGCCGTTGT
>VMTH01000134.1 GCA_013791745.1 Candidatus Omnitrophota bacterium | reverse complement strand
TTTTCCTATATCGCTCTAAATCGACTTTTCGGGGGGCGCTTTATCTTTATCCGGCGCAGTGGCTTATTGACATAAAGCACCGTGTAATTTATAGTTTTACAGACAGGAGGTGGGGGAAAGTGGGATAATGCTGAATAACTCTAAAAATATATATAAACTTGATTCAAAAAACAGGTTTTCCGTGCGCGGGGAAATGCTGAAAGACGGCAGGATATTCCACCTGACTCTCGGCCTGGACGGCTGTCTTTTCATGTATCCCGAAAAAGAATGGCAGCGGATACGCGAAAAACTCTCACTTCTCAATTACGCCTCAAAAGACAACAGGAAATTCCTTAGGATCTTTTACGCCCATTCCTGTTCGGTAAAAGCGGATCCCCACAAACGCGTTCTTCTGCCTGATGCCCTCAAAAAAAAATGCGGCATCGCAAAAGAGCTGCTCCTCATAAAAATCGGACGATTATACGAACTGTGGCCGCCTAAAAAATTCGCCGAATATGAAAACGCCAACGCTAAAACATACGCCGGATACGCCGACAAACTGGATATCAAATTATGAAAGAGGGCCCGCTGCTCGGCGAAGAGGTTATCCGCTATCTGAACATCAAAAAGGACGGTTTTTACATAGACGCCACCGCGGGAATGGGCTATCTTGCGGAAGTCATACTCGATGAACTCGGCGAAAACGGCAGACTGCTCATGACGGATCTGGACAAAGACCTCTGTTCACTGCTTAAAAAAAACGAGATCTTCCGCGACGGCAGGATAACAATTGAAAACTCAAACTACACGGATCTGCCCAACCTGCTCAAAAACAGGGATCTTCCCAAAGCCGACGGTATACTTTTTGATTTCGGCGTCGGAACATACCAGCTCAATTCGGACAGGGGTTTCAGTTTCATGAAAGATGATTTCCTTGATATGCGCTACAGCCTCCAGAGCCCTCTGCGGGCATGGGATGTCATAAATTCGTTTCCCGAAAAAGAACTCGCCGGCGTCATCTACGAATTCGGCGAAGAGCACCGTTCCCGGCGTATAGCCAGAAGCATCGTCGAAGAGAGGGGGAAAAATAAAATAGACACCGCCTCGAAGCTGGCGGAAATCATTAAAAAATGCGCGCGGGGAGGAAAAACGCATCCCGCCACCAAAACTTTTCAGGCTCTGCGCATTTTCGTGAACGGTGAAATGGACAATGTGCGGAAGGTCTTTTCTTTTCTGCCGGCGGTATTAAAGCCCTGCGGCAGGGCGGTGTTCCTCACATTCCACAGCCTTGAAGACAGGATTGTAAAAACTTCGCTGAAAAAACTTACCTCTGACGGTACCGTCGAACTTCTGACAAAAAAAGCCGTTAAAGCGACATACGCTCAAAGCCGCACGCAGCCGCGCGCGAGAAGTATCAGGCTGAGAGCCGCGCAAATCATATGACATCGGCACACAGGCTAAAACCCCGCGGCAAACATGACGCACTGATAAAAACCGCCGCCATATGGGGCGCGGCGACGCTGACGCTGATAGGTATAATCGTTACCCAAAGCGCCGAAACCATAAAAATCGGTTACCAGATATCCGATCTCAACGCGGTCTGGCAGGAGAAAAATTTTGAGCACATGAGACTCGTGGAAAAAATAAACGGTTACACGGGGATGGGGAAGACTGATAAATTCATAGAGCGGCACTTTAATCTCCGCCGGGCCGAACCGGCAAAAATAATTTTCATGGACGATACAAATGCCTCAAAGTAACGCGCGCTTCACCATAATCAGCATATTCTTCGCGCTGCTTTTTACGGCGCTGGGCTTAAGAATAATATATCTTCACACCGTCAAAAAAAACGTCATCACCTCCAGCAGGAGGGCTTTCGGGAAGGTTAAAAAACTCCGCGGGAATATAATCACCTCCGAAGGAAATATCATAGCCTCCTCCATACGCGGAAAGCGGATCTTCCTGAGGAAAGGTGAACATCTGACTGGCGGCGAAAAGGCCCTCCTTGCGCGCATGGAAACAGATTTACAATTTCCCGATGCCAGCGCGTCACGACAGCTTCTGATCAAATTCCTCTCTCCGGCGGAAACGGAAGCTCTCAGACAGAATCCGGTTGCCCAAAAACTGGAATTTATTCCCGCTCAAAAACGCATTTACCTGGACAGCCCAGTTTACTCCCCTATATGCGGTTTCACAAACTATGAAAATGCCGGAGCCGGCGGTCTGGAATACGGCTACAACAAAGAGCTCGAGGGCGGACAGGGCGAGATAATAGAGATCGACGCCACCGGAAAACTGCTATTGAGCAATGACCCCGATATGCTGCATGCCGGCGGTGACAGCGTAAAACTGACCATAAACGGCAGGCTGCAGGAATTTCTCTACCGGCAAATCGACCTGGCGGTCTCCCGTTACAGGGCCCGCAGCGGTTACGGCATAGTCATGGAACCCCACACGGGAAAAATCCTCGCAGCCGTAATGGCCGGCCCGGACGCGGACAGCCTGCTTAAAAATCCTATCATATCCGACGCTGTGGAGCCGGGTTCAACTTTCAAAATAGTGACGGTAGCCGCGGCGATAGAAAACGGCGTTGTGACGCCTGAAGATAAATTTTTCTGCGAAAACGGCTCCTTTGAATTCGCGGGAATCAAAATAAGCGACCATGACCCCTACGGCTGGCTCACTGTCAGTGATATCATAAAGTTCTCATCTAACATAGGCATCTGCAAGGTGGGCAGTCTCGCGGGCAGGAACGCGCTGTACAAAGCGGCCCGTGATTTCGGATTCGGATGCCCTACGGGAATCAAACTTCCGGGTGAGGCCAGGGGGCTGCTCAAAAGAATCGACACATGGGAGAGCACCTCCCTCAATTACATTTCTTTCGGCCAGGAAATCGCAGCCACGCCGCTTCAGATAGCGCAGTCTTTCGCCGTGATAGCTAACGGCGGCGTGCTGATAAAACCCTGTATACTGGAGAGCATAATCGAAGCCTCCGGGAAAAAAGTCCACAAGACAAAACCCGTAAGAATCCGCCGCGCTATAACGAAAAAAACATCGGATACGGTCAAAGAAATGCTTTTCCAGGTGGTGGAAGGAGGCACCGGCGTTAATGTCAGATTACAGGGGTGGGAAATATGCGGGAAAACCGGCACCGCCCAGAAATTCGATACAAAAGCCGGAAAATATTCCGAAAAAACATATTTCTCGTCGCTGGGCGGTTTTTTCCCTAAACAGGATCCGAAATTTGTAATATTCATCGCTCTGGATGAACCGCAGGAACATTACTACGGCGGTATCGTTTGCGCGGACGCTTTTCGCCAGACAGTAAAAGAGATCATAGATATTTACGGAATAGCCCCGGCGGCCGCGGCCGGGGGCGGAGAAAAAAAGAATGAAACTTGACGAACTTATTTTAAAATCGGGGATCGATACGGCCGCGGTATACGGCGGCAACGCTGAAATCACAGGCGTTTCTTATGACAGCCGGCAGACCAAAAAGGGGGATTTGTTCTTCGCTTTGCCCGGAAGCGCCGCAGACGGTGACAACTTCATACCGGAGGCCGTGAAAAAAGGAGCATCAGCGGTCGCCTCGCAAAGATCTCACCAAGCTGGCGTGCCGTCAATCAAAGTGACGGATATAAAAACGGTCATGGCGCGCATGGCCGAGGCCTTTTACGGCTTCCCTTCAACAAAAATTGATTTGTACGGCATCACCGGGACTAACGGAAAAACAACCGTCACTTATATGCTGGAGAGCATAGTCAAAGCATCCGGCGAATCATGCGCGGTTTTCGGCACCGTCAATTACAGGTTCGGCAAGCGAATTTTCACTTTGCCAAACACGACCGCGGAATCCGCGGATATATCAAGACTGCTGGCGGAATTTGTCAAAAGCGGAGGACGGCGCTGCTTTATAGAAATGTCCTCTCAGGGGCTGGACCGGAAATGCGCCGAAGCCCTTACATTTAAAGCGGGGGTGTTCACAAATCTCTCGCGCGAGCACCTCGACTGGCACGGGAGCATGGAAAACTACGCCGCGGCGAAACGCCGGCTCTTTGAAAAAGTCTTCGAGAGCTGCGGCGATAAAGGCCTGGCGGTGATAAACTCTGATGACCCGTGGTCGGAAAAAATCCTCAACGTACTACCTCTCAAAAAGGTCACATACGGCATTAACAAGCACGCCGATTACAGCGGAAAGATAATCAGCATGGACATCGCGGGAACAATTGTTGAGGTCAAAAACTCCCAGGAAAAAATCAGAATAGAACTTAAGCTGCCGGGCGAACACAATGCCATGAACGCCCTGGCGGCTTTCGCGCTCGCGCGGGAAGAGGGTTTCAGCGTCGAGATCATAAAAAAGGGCCTTGAGAAACTTCTGGACATCAAGGGGCGCCTGAGCAGAATTACATCGGAAAAAGGTTTTACCGTTTATGTGGATTATGCCCACACGCCGGACGCCCTGGAAAAGGTCATCCGGTCGCTGAAACCTCTGACACAAAAAAGGATCATCACCGTTTTCGGCGCCGGCGGGAACAGGGACAGGGGGAAAAGGCCCTTGATGGGAAAAATAGTTTTCGAGAACTCGGATTTCTCGTGGATAACTTCCGATAATCCGCGAAACGAGGATCCCCGGGCCATTGCGCTGGATATAGAAGTCGGTATGCGAAAAACCGAAGGCGCTAAATTCACGGATGGAAACCCCCCGTGGCGGGTGGAATTGGACCGTAAAAAAGCGCTCTCCGGCGCCATTGCCATGGCGGAAAAGGGCGATATCATACTGATAGCGGGCAAGGGGCATGAGGAATACCAGATAGTGGGCGAAAAAAAAATCCCTTACAGCGATATAGCAACTGTAAAAAAAATATTAAAAACGCAAAAATGAAATCATTGAAGACAGGAGGTTAAATGTTTTATTGGCTATTCGTTCCGCTTAAAGAATTTTTCTTCGGATTCAATCTGTTCCGCTATATCTCGTTCCGCGCCCTGGGAGGGATAATAACCTCATTCGCTTTCGTGGTTGTCGCGGTACCCATGTGGATAAATTATTTTAAGAGCAAAAAACTTCTCATGGCCGTGAGAGAGGACTCCCTCGTGAATCACCACAAGAAAGTGACAGTGCCGACGATGGGGGGAGTGATCCTCATCCCGGCCATAATCATAAACGCGCTGCTGTGGATGCGGCTGGACTGCAAATTCACATATATAGTCGTGGGCGTCCTTTTTATTCTGGGGCTGTGCGGATTTATGGATGACTACAAAAAAATCAAAAGACAGTCGGCGAAAGGCCTTTCCGCCAAAACCAAACTTATGTTTCAGGCCGCGGCGGGAATAGGGCTGGGAATTTATATGTTTTTTCATCCGGCTTTTCCCGAAGGGCAAACGGCAGTGAGCATACCGTTTTTCAAGAACATCATCCTGTACACAGGCGTTTTCTATATCCTCTTCACCTCGATCATCATCGTGGCCTCCTCCAACGCGGTGAACCTGACAGACGGACTTGACGGCCTGGCCATCGGATCCGTTATACTGGTGAGTGCGGCTTTTGCCATCCTCGCATATATAGCCGGCAATATAAAATTCGCCGGATACCTTAAATTTCCCTATGTGCCTCAGGCAGGTGAGATCACGATTTTCCTGACTATCATCATAGGGGCGGGACTGGGTTTTCTCTGGTTCAACGCGCCGCCGGCCGAGATATTCATGGGCGACACAGGCTCTCTGCCGCTGGGCGGGGTAATAGGCGCCATATCCGTGCTCATAAAACAGGAAGCTTTGCTGATCATAGCCGGAGGCGTGTTTGTCGTTGAAGCGCTTTCCGTTATAATACAAGTGCTGTACTACAAAAAGACATCCAGGCGTTTCTTCAAAATGGCGCCTCTCCATCATCATTTTGAACTCAAAAACTGGCCGGAGTCAAAAGTCGTGGTGAGATTCTGGATAATGGGCATATTCTGCATAATACTGGCCCTGCTGACGCTGAAAGTGAGATGATAAAACTGAAAAACAAAACAGTACTCGTCTGCGGCGGCGGAAAGAGCGGCAGGGCGATGGCAAAGTTTCTCCTCAGCAAAGGCTCGAATGTGATCGTTTCAGACACTAAAAAGATCAGAATACCGGGCGCTGAATGCATCCTCCAGGATGACATCTCCCGGCGGCTCGGAGAAATAAATATGATGATACTTTCTCCGGGAATAGACCCTAAAAACAGTTTTGTCCGCGAGGCAAAGCGCAGAAAAATACCTGTGGCGGGCGAATTTGAATTCGCCTATTC
>VMTH01000133.1 GCA_013791745.1 Candidatus Omnitrophota bacterium | reverse complement strand
GTAAAACAGACGAAAAAACTCGGAAAGAAGATACAGCTCATCGGCGACGATCTTTTTGTGACGACCGTTGACCGGGTGAAGGAAGGCATTGCCAGGGGAGCCGCCAATTCCATTCTCATAAAACTGAATCAGATAGGCAGCGTGACGGAAACGCTGGATGTGATAAAGCTCGGCTATGACAACGGCTACAGATCTATGGTCTCACACCGTTCCGGCGAGACAGAGGACAATTTCATAGCGGACCTGACCATTGCGGTCAACTGCGGCCAGCTCAAGAGCGGAGCGCCGGCCAGAGGAGAAAGATTGTCAAAGTATAATCAGCTTCTCAGGATAGAGGAAGAGCTCAAGGCCTGAACGCCCGACGGACGGTCAAGAATGAATGATGAGCAGAAAAGAAGGCTGTTTTATCTGCTGGCGGTAGTGTTTTTTCTTGCCGCGGCCTTCGGAAATCAGCATTTCAGCAGATTTCTCATATACAGAAAAAACAGGAAGATCCTTGAGCTGAAGATAGCCGAACTTGACCGGCAGAACGCTGTTTTGAAAAAACAGCTTGAGATGTTCGAGAAGAATCCGGAAGCGGCTTATTACAAGCTCGCCCGCGAAAAATACGGGATGATAGAGCCGGGAGAGGTGAAGTACAGATTTATCGGCGGCGGCGAAGAATAGGGTGTTTCGCCGGAAGCTGAAAATTAGATATAATAATTTCACATCAGCGGGGGAGTGTTGGAATTGGTATACAAAGCGGACTTAAAATCCGCTGCTCGCAAGAGATTGAGGGTTCGAGTCCCTCCTCCCCCAAAATTTGCATTCGGGACTCGAAGGCGACCCGAAGCGCGTCCGGCGGACGATAATGAGCGCAGCGAATGACAGCGAGGGCGCCCGGCTTCGAAGGAGACGCGAGAGCGTCGGGAGAGAAGGAGTCCCTCCTCCCCCAAAAATATAATCACTGAAATTAATAAAGTAAGGAGGGCAGAAAATGGCTAAAGAAGAATTTCCTCTGTCAAAAGTTTACAGGCTGCTCGAGTCGGGGCCGGTGGTGATGGTCACGACGGAGAAGCTCGGCAAGCCGAATATAATGACTATGTCATGGCATATGATGATAGAGTTTGAACCGTGTTTAGCGGGTTTTGTCGTCAGCGATGAGAATTATTCCTTTGGTCTGCTCAAAGCGACGAAGGAATGCGGCATCAACATTCCTACGCTTGATATATCCGAAAAGACCGTGGGCTGCGGAAATACGACGGGCGCTAAAATAGATAAGTTCAAGGAATTTGACCTCACTCCCCGGAAGGCTTCAAAGATCAAGCCGCCGCTTATTGAGGAGTGCTACGCTAATCTTGAGTGCCGGCTGGTGGACACAAAGATGGTTTCCAAGTACGGCCTGTTCATTGTTGAAGTCGTAAAGGCCTGGGTGGATACCTCGGTGAAGAACCCGAAGACGATCCATCATCGCGGAGGACCGGACTTTATGGTTGCCGGAGATACGATAAGTATAAAATCAAAGATGAAATAGGCGCCGGCGACGGGAAATGGAAGATGGTTATCAGTTCAGAGAAGTTCCGCAGGAGAGACAAACTTTCCTATGGCAGGAAAGCGCCGCGCCGCATTTTGAGCAGGTCCATCGGGGAATTTCTTTCTGGACGAATTTCCTGATCCCGTTTGTTTTTATGAAGTTGAGATTCTCCAGCATACTCATTCTATATTTTGCCCGGTAGCGTTTGTCTAATTGCACGAGTCTGCGGCATGGATATTTTTTGCACGGGAAACAGTATTTTTTATTAGTGTTCTGAAATTCTATACAGTTTAATATGATACATTTTTTTCTTGTGCATCCGTCAGGTTTATTTCTATCATCTTCACTGCGGCATCCGGCGCATTTTCTATTTTCTCTCAGATGACCGATGCAAATATTGCAGTTCATGCCGCAGGGTGCTATCAGAGTGGTTTTCACGGTATTATTATATAATAAACGAGCGGATTTTTGTATAATCCGGAATCAAATGAGTAATAAAACGGATCAAATCATCAGGAAGCTCAAGGAACTGGGCGATAAAGATATAGCGCGGCATTCACAGCGATTCTTTAAAACAGGCAAGGGAGAGTACGGCGAAGGCGATATATTTCTAGGCCTGCGGGTTCCCGCAATAAGAGAATGTGTAAAAACATTTAAAGAAACATCTTTGGATGATACGCTTCATATATTGAAGTCACCTTTTCACGAAGCCCGTTTGCTTGCCGTATTGATGCTGGTGGACAAGTATTCCATGGTAAAGACAAATAACGAAAAAGAAGAAATTTACAGAGCTTATCTGAGCAATAGAGAATTCATTAATAATTGGGATCTGGTTGATAGTTCAGCACATTACATCGTAGGGCAGCATCTGTTTTTAAAGGATAGAAAACAGCTTTATAAATTGCTACGGTCTGCCAGCTTATGGGATAGAAGAATTGGAATAATGTCCACATTTTACTTTATCAAAAAAGATGTTTTTGACGATACACTGGCAATTGCGAAGCTGTTGCTCGAAGATACCGAAGACCTTATCCATAAAGCTGTGGGATGGATGCTGAGAGAAGTGGGGAACAGGGATAGAACGGCCGAAGAAAAATTCCTAAAAAAATATTATAAAGTTATGCCGAGAACTATGTTAAGATACGCAATTGAGAAATTTCCGGAAAAAGACCGGCAGGCATATTTAAAAGGAATCAAATAGTTAAACGCCAGCGGAAGTAAGAGCAGCGTATAGAGTCTATAGGGCAGGGTTTATTCGTAGCCGCCGGAGTATTCCCGTTCGTCTTCTTCGGGGGCGATGAATGAGGTTTTGTATGTTTTGCCATCGGTGACGATTCTGATTGTGCCGTCCCGGTCTGTTCGGTAAATGAGAGAGCCGTAACTTTCCAGTATTTTTATGGTGCTTCTGTTGGGATGCCCCCAGGTGTTCTGTCCGACGCAGATAAGGGAGACAATGGGCTGGGCCCAGTCCATGAACCAGTTATATGTCAGGGAATTCTTGGAGCCGTGGTGGGAAACCTTTAAAAATGTGCAGAGAAGGTCGTCTTTGTAGTGTCTCACGATTTGTTTGCCGGCTTCTTTTTCGGCGTCGCCCGTGAAGAGAAAGGAGACATCTTTGTAGGTCAGCTTGAAAACTATGGAGTTCTCGTTTGCGTGGGAATTGCCGCCCATTATGTATTTTTCCGGCGGGCTCAGGACTTTGATCTCGCAGTCTTTGTCCCAGTCGAGGATATCTCCGGCGTGCACCTCTATAAGGCCTATATCTTTTTTTTCAGCTATGTCCATTATCATCTCATAGTCCGCTTCCGAGGAGGTGAATCCCGAATCCACGAGGGTGCCCACATCAAATTCCCTGACAACCGGCCGTACGCCGCCTATGTGGTCGCTGTGGGGGTGGGTCATGATGATGTAGTCTATGCGTTTTACGCCCATCCTCTTGAGGAAGGGGACGACGATAGTCGTGCCGGCGTCAAAAGGGTTCCAGCCCACTCCTCCGGATCCGGCGTCCACGAGCACTGTTTTTCCGCCGGGAAGCTGTATGAGTGAGCAATCCCCCTGGCCGACATCAATAACGGTTACCGTCAGGAGCTTTTGGGGCGTTTTCGCGGGGGCGGCGGCCAGGCCTGAGGCGAAAATCGCTATGGCGGCGCAGTGCTTTATAAAACTTTTCATAATGCTGATTGTAGTAATTTAAGCGCGGGAGCGCAAAATTCTCAGTTTTTTCTGCGGCGGAATTCAGAACAGATTGCCGCCGCGGCGAGGGCGGCGTTGAGTGATTCGGCCTCCCCGAAAGATGGTATGGATATTTTAACGCCGGCGAGGGCTTTGATCTCTTCGGCTATGCCTTTTGACTCGTTCCCTATGATTATTATCCCGCGCGGGGAAAGTTTTGCCTCATATATGTTCCCGCCGTCGGTGGTTGAGGCGTAAACCGTTATTCCGGCCTCTTTGGCTTCGGAGAGGAAGATGACGGGGTCTGTGTAATGCACTTTTACTCTGAAAGCTGAGCCCATCGCCGCGGCGATGGCTTTAGGGTTGTATATGTCGCATGTGTCGGATGAGCAGACAACATTTTTTATGCCGAACCAGTCGGCGGCTCGGATGATGGAGCCCATGTTGCCGGGGTCCCTTATGCCGCAGAGGGCGAGTGTCAGTTCGTTTTTCAGCTCCGCCACGGACAGTTTGTACGAGGGTTTTTCGGCGCACGCCAAAATACCCTGAGGGCTTTTCAT
>VMTH01000132.1 GCA_013791745.1 Candidatus Omnitrophota bacterium | reverse complement strand
TGTTTCCGGGGTTGGTGTCATTCGGATCGGTGGTCGTGATATTTATCGTGTCAGTCGCCGTCGTAACATTCCAGTATTCATCGCAGATATTGACGGTCGCGAAAAATCCCGCGCCCGCCGTCTGGGGGCTGGGGCTTCCCATTTTGCCCGAAGTCGTGCCGGGCTTCGCAGTCTCGCCGGGCAGAACAACCTGCAGGCGGTCTGCGGCTTTCGGATTCACGACAATATCTTTATGCTCCCCGAGAACATCCGGCGCTTCGGTGTCGGCAACGGATGCCGTGTCGTAAACAAGAACAAATTTGAAAGTTCCCGCGCCCTGCGAAGCCGTCTTGAATCTGACGAGATTGTTAAAAAGTTTATAGCCCTCATTGGCAGGGATGAATGTGTAAGTGTTAAAGCCGACGCCGTATGTCTGAATGTCGCTTTCCGCCCATTCCCCTTCGGGATGCCCTTTAAGGCCGAGCGTATCTTTCGTGACAAATTTCACCGTTCCCCCGTAGGTCAGGGCCCTGTTGCCTTCACTGTCTTTCGCTTCAACCGTCACATCATAGAAAGAGCCGGCCACGGCGGGATTGGCGCCGGAAACATTCACGATAAAATAAGAGGCTTCTTTCACAACCCTGAAAGTTGAAAGCCCAAAACTTGTTTCGGGATTACCCGCTTTATCCTGCGCTTTTGTTTTCAATTCGTAATATTTTCCCGTCACCCATTTTGACGCCGTAAAAGAATATGACCACACACCGGATTGAGTGTCGGCAGTATAGGATGCCGCCAGCCACAGATCGCTTCCCCCGTTATTTGTCCAGGTGGAACCGTCCCAGTGATAATTCGTTCCACCTGAAGGATAATCTTTTATCATCAGCGATATCTTCACATTATTGACAAGGCCCGGAGCGGTATCGGATGCATTGCCCGAAAGAAGCGTAAGGGTGTCCTTCTGTTTGGTGGAACCATTCGCGGGGTTCGTTACCGTCGTGTTCGGCTCCGTCGTGTCATACACAATCCTCAAACCCGCTGTCGGATCCGAAGGATTCTCTATTTCATCAATTGCGTATGTCTTAAAGCGGTAGGTTTCACCGTTCGTCCAGGCAAGAGCGGCACTGGTATACCACCAGTTGGTGGCGCCCAAAACGATCCCCGTATCAAGCCAGGAATTCGTATCGGACAAGAACCCGGCGCCGTTGAACCATTTCGTCGTCCCTTCTTCAAGAATACTCAGATAAACATATTCCACATCCGAAGTGGCGTCTGTGGCCGTTCCTGTGATCGTTTGTCCGAGAGCGCCGGATTTATAATGCGCGTTATGTATAGGGAATGAAACGCCGGACACCGGAGGCGCCGCGTCAAAAGTAAAGGTCTTCGTTGAATAAGTGACCTCAATATTTTCGGGGTTCGCCGAATCCTTAGCGAATGTTTCAATCCTGTAACTGTGCCCTGATGTCCACTGCTCATCAACTGCCGGATCATCTAACGCCAGGCCCGTGGCGTTCCAGCTCACGCTCTGCCCGGCCCCGATAATATTTGTGTTGTGCCAGTTGTTCACGCCTGCATCCCAGGCCTCAAGATTCCAGTAAAGCGTTGCCGGATCTGTGATATCCGAAATACGTATTTTCACATAAGTTACATCACTGCGCGTATCTGCGGCCGTTCCCGTGATACCCGCTTCGGCCAGAGAGCTCAAAACAGCGCCCTGCGCGGGTGTCTGGATAAGAGAATCAGGCTCGAGCATATCTATCGTCACTCTGTAATAGCTGTCATCACCTTCGATTTCGAGGTTGGCAACAGGATCGCCTTCATCGTTAGGTGTTGGCGTGTTGCTGTCGTAAGCGCGTGATTTTACAATGTAATCGCTGGATGTGTTAAAATCAACGCTGTCATACCACCAGTAGGTACCCCCGGAGGAAAGCCCCGCCGTAATCCACGATTCGCCGTCGCCCCAGGCGGCGCCTTTCCAAAATTTATTACCCAGTTCTTTTTTGACCGAAATCCTAACCTGCGATATTCCGAAAGCGTCATATGAGGTACCGTCAAGGCGTGGAAGCTCGGAAAGATTGTCATAGTTATTGACTTTATGAACGGGATTAACAATATATGATTCGGGTTTCGTTCTGTCGCAGACAAAATTGTGCGCGTTATCCGCAGGAGCACTTCCTTCATCCTCAGCGTTTCCGGTGTTATCATAAGCTCTCGTCAGAACCGTGTATGTCTGCCCGTCCGTCCATGCGCTCGTGTCAAGCGAAACCGTCCACGGTGAACCCGTCGCGGTAAATGAGGAAAGGCCGGCGCCCCATTCTTTTTTGTCGCTCTGAAGATATAAGCTGCCGTACTTTATCATCACCATCGTTCTGGCCACAAGCGTCGGATAAGAACCCGGGTCGGACGATGTGCCTTTAACCTCGTTGAGATTTGTCCATCTGTCATTATGCAGCGGCTTTGTTATTCCGCTCAGCGGCTTATCCTGATCGATTTTGAATGTTTTTGAGCTGTACGCGGCCGCCTCAACATTATTGAGCTCGTCCGTGCCCCGCACCTCAACGGTGTACTGCTGGTCTTTTGCCCATGCCCATGAAGCCTCGTTATAAAACCAGGATACATTGCCCGCATCAAACCAAATTGAAACAGCCGTCCACGAGGAACCGGCGACAGGATTCCAGTATTTCGCGTCGGATGTCCTTTTTATCCTCAGCTCAACCTTCACCACATCACCCGTCGCATCGTCCGCTGTTCCGTTGATCTGGCCGGGAGCGTAAAGATTGGCCGCGGCGGGGGCGACAATAACCGTTTCCGGGCCCGTCGTGTCCCAGACAAAAGTCATGGTCGTGAAGTCACTTTCCCAGTTAGTTGAGAAATCCAGCGCCTGAATATTCAGCGTATAGGAAGAACCGCTCACCCATTCGGGCAGCGAAGTGTAAGTCCACTTCGTGGCATCAGGGGTGAGTTTCGCAAGAACCCGGGCGTTCACAGCGACAAAAGATGAACCCGCCCATGTGTAATTGTCAGCCATTCTCTTTATCCTTAAATAGATTTTGTCAATTCCCGCGGTCGCGTCAAATGCGGTGCCGTCAATGCTTGAAAGAGAATTGAGGTGAACGCCATCCGGGACAGGATTTTTTATGCGGCTTTCAGGCGGCGTCACATCAAAAGTAAAAGTGCGAGTGGAGCCTATCGCGCCCACATTGCCCGCGTTATCGGCCGCGCGGGAGCGTATTCTATACTGGCTGTCGCCGTTGGCGACCCAGTTGTTATGGGTGATGCCGCTGTATTCCCATGCGACCTCCCCGATTCCCGGCGCCGGAATGTCGGAAACAACCCACTGTATTGTCGTTGTGGAAAGAAACTGGGAGCCGTTCCAGTATCTTCCCTGGATAAAGTCATGTATGTAGAGATCTGCTTTCTCAACGCCCGCGGTCGCATCTGATGCCGTGCCCTCTATCTTGGCAAGGCTGTTGACAAGAATTCCGTCTGCGGGAATCGTCACCTGGCTCAATGCGCCCGTGTCATCATAGGTGAAGTTTCTTGTGGAATAGGAAATTTCCATATTGTCCGCGGTATCCCGCG
This sequence comes from Candidatus Omnitrophota bacterium, assembly GCA_013791745.1. Taxonomy (NCBI): domain Bacteria; kingdom Pseudomonadati; phylum Candidatus Omnitrophota; species Candidatus Omnitrophota bacterium. The sequence goes on along the minus strand of VMTH01000132.1, from coordinate 3,619 downwards.
CCCTTAGAACAAGTTGATAATCTGTATCCGAAACGAGCGCAGGCCGCGTGTATGACCAGTTGGGGGCTGATGCCGTTGAAACATCGTTCCAGAAACGGCCGGCCACCCAGCCGGAGCCCGCCTGATAATATTTCGTGGTGTCTTTATTGAGAAGCGAAAATTCAATTTTCGCGATCTGGCTCTCATTATCCAGCGCCGTGCCCGCGAAGGTTGTGAAATTGACGGTGTATATGCCTTCTTCCTGCGGCCATGAAATCGTCGTTGACGGCTCGTCAAAATCCGCCCTGAACTCCACCTGAGGATATGTGTCCGGGGCGTTCTCTGCGATATCCCATGCGCAGGACTGAATTCTGTACTGCGTGCCGCTGGTCATGGATGTCGTTGTCAGAGCTGTGTATTTCCAGGGTTCCGAAAGGCCGCCCTTCGGAAGGCTGGTCAGCACCGCGAGACGCCAGTTGTCAGAAGCGGGAGACCATGCCGAGCCGTCCCAGTAAGCGACACCCGCTCCTTTTTCGTTATATGGATCCTGCGTGATCAGGAGCCTCATATAATCAACACCGCTCTTTTCATCCGTTGAAGTGCCGGTGATTTCGCTGAGCGCCTTGACGTAAGAACCGTGGGAGGGCGAAACAACGCCCGACATAGGATCTGTTATGTCATAGGTGAAGGAGTTCCCCACTCCGCCGGGGCTGGACCAGTTGTCCGCTGCGTCCAGCACCCTTGTCCTTATAAAATACTGATGGCCGTTCGTCCATGTCTTTGTCTGATACTGTATCGCGTAGGACCATGGGGCAATGTCGGTTGCGTCAAGCCAGACCGCGGTTGCTGTGTATGTGGAACCATTCCAGTACAGGCCGCTTGTCGAATCGCCGATCTCAACCTGAGCCTTGACCGGCGGCGCCGGGGAAGCAGAGGCGTTGCCTATGATTGAGGCCATGGAATTATATTTTTTCCCGTTGACGGGCGTAGTTATGGCGGAATTTCCCGCGAAATTATCAAAAGTGAAAGTCCTTGTCGTGAAATTCACCTCCGCTATATCCAGTTTGTCCCATGCGCGGACATTTATCCTGTACACATGCTCATTTGTCCATGTGACATTCGTCGAATTGTATGTCCATGAGGATACAAAAAGCGATACGCTGTTCCATGTTACGGTTGATGACCATATATTATTAACGCTATCCCAGTATTTTTCAGGATTGACTGTTGTGTCATCGTAAATTCTCAACTTTCCGATGTTCAAACCGGAGTTATAAAGCGTAAACGGCTCGTCTTTCGCCGTGCCTTTGATTGTTGCCAGCGCTTTCTTATAGGAAGCGGCCGCGGGCTCGGTCACGCCGGATAAGGGTGCGCCTTTATCAATAAAGAAATTTACTGACGGCAGATTCGTTTCCGCGTTCGCCGCCCAGTCCGCCGCCAGCGTTTTCACTTGATACTGATAGCCGGATTCCCACTCAGACAAATCGCCTATATTCTTGAAGTCCCACGGGGCTACACCCGAAGCATCCTCCCAGTTTTCGGTAGTGGTGGTGAATTTAGAAAAATTCGACCAGTACCAGGTGGAGCCGGTCTTAAATTTCTTAACCTGGATTTTCACCACGCTCACACCGGAAGCTGAAGTGCCGGGCCCCGTGTCGTCGGAAGTGCCGGAAAGATCTGTCGTTATATAAAAATTAGCCGGAGAGGGGACATCTATTTCCGAAGTGGGTGAGCTCCTGTCAATTTTGAATGTGTTTGATGATGCGGCGATTTCAACATTCCCCGCTTTGTCCGTCACGCGTGAGGCGATTTTATAAAGCGCCTCAATGGCGAATTTTCCCGTATAAGTTGAGTGCCACAGCGACCATGAATTCGTGCTGTAGGCCGTATTCCACGCGGCGCTCGCTCCCCAGCCGGAAGCGTCGTTCCACCAGAAGTTCGGCCCCGCCTCTCTCCAGACGCGCACCTTTACATTATTCATAAGTCCGGGCGCGTCGTCGGCGGCCGTGCCGTCTATGACGGGTTTACCGGTGTAGGCCCCGCCGTCTTCCGGGATTAAAACAAGCGATTCCGGCACTGATGTGTCAAAAACAAATGTGTTGGACGAAACAGGAACTTCCACATTCTCGCCCGGTATTGTCACATTGTCTACCGCCTTGGACTGCGCCGTATAAGTTTTACCGTTTTCCCATACGGAAGATGAAACCGCGAAATTCCAGGGAGATGCCGCCGACACAATATCATTCCATGTTGGAAGGCCCCCTGTATTTACAAAAATTTCGCCGTTATAATAATATGAGTCGACAGTTCTTTTTATTGAAACATACACAGCCTTGACGCCGGAAAGATTATCTGAAGATGTCCCGGAAATTGTGTCAAGATATTTTACATGCTGATTATTCTGAGGCGCGGTGACCGCGGATTCGGGGTTCTGTTCATCAAAGTTAAAAACTGTACCCGCTGAAGGCGCCTCAATATTTCCGGCGGTATCCTGCCCTTTGGATTTTATTCTGTATGTGTGTCCGTTATCCCACATTGTGGAATAAACAACCGTATAATACCATGAACCCGTCCCGGCGGCGGAAAGCCATATGCCAGCGGTCTGCCATGTGTTTCCGTTCCAGTAACCGGTTGAGCCTGTTGTTAAATCATAAACCTGTATTTTCATATTTGCCACCGCAGAATTAAAAAGCCCTCCGCCCGTCGGGAGATCGGACGAAGTGCCGTTAATCTCAGAAAGCGACGCGACATTGGCGTTCGGCGAGGGCACGGCTATATGTGAAGCGGGAGCGTTGGAATCTATATAAAAAGTCGCCGTAGAAAAAACGGTCTCTTCATTGGAAATATTATCCAGCCCGCGCGGCGTTAAAGTGTATCTATGCCCTGTCGTCCAGTTGACGGGATTAAATGTAAATGACCAGCTTGTCGTACCGTCCGCGAGACGCCATTGAACCGTCGTGGTTGACCAGCCCGAATCCGTCCAACAGGCGCCGTTATTTGTATCAAGAAGTTTTATGTCCACTTTATTGAGTCCCGAATTGGTGAGGCCTGCGGTATCGGGCATATCGGACGATGTGCCCGAAAGTGAAGCCAGATTCGCGGCCTTATAATAATTGCTTTCGGCAGGAATTACAACTTCTGACGCCGGAGCTGAATTGTCATAATAAAATACGGAGGTGGAATAGTTAACCACCAAATTAGCCGCCTTATCGCTGCCGCCGGGAATAAGCTTATATGTGCGTCCGCTTGTCCATTTGTTATTTGAAATTCCGGTATACTGCCATGCGGGAAGACCGGGGCTGGTCGTTGAAATATCCAGCCAGTACTCGCCCGCGACAAAATTAACGCCGTTCCACTGATTTGTCGTGTTAACTTCCAAAATCCTAAGTTTTACCGCATCCACTCCCGAAAAATCATCCGAAGAAGTGCCGTCAATTGAAGCTACGGTTTTTCTGAACACACCGTTTGGCGGAGCTGTCACATCAATTGCCGGCGCTTCAATATCAATGCTGAACTGCACAAAATGCGCGGCTTCAACATTAGGCGCGGGCACCGCGGTGTTATCGGTCGCTTTAATATACGCATTGTAATAATCGCCGGAATTCCAGACCGGCGCCGGATACGACCAGTTGGCGTTAAC
>VMTH01000131.1 GCA_013791745.1 Candidatus Omnitrophota bacterium | reverse complement strand
GCCATTCTCATCTTTTAGGACTAGATTTGCAATAGCTTGCGGTTTCTTTGGAAGATATTTTTTTATAGGAGTTAGAGGTTTCCTTATAAATAGATGTTTTAAATTCTTTGCTGGTTTTCCTCCTTTGATGTATATTTTGTGCGATTTTGTTTTAGAAATATTAATTAAATGGGCATCCTCAGCCTGTATATATACATCGTCTTTACTATCTATAAAAAACCCCATGAAATTGCCAACTTCCTCCGATACTATTTCCATGTTCGGCTGTTTTTCTATAATTTTCAATTCTTCTGCATATTTTTTGCTTTTCGAATTAAAAGACTCCTTAAGTTTTAAAGTAGTTGTATATTGATGTACAATCTCACCCTTTCTATTTATTTTCACTACAACTGAATCGTTAACAAAATCTAAATGCTTCGTAAGAATGTAAATGTAGCCGGATAAATCTACTGCTAAATAATTAAGCCAAGGATCATATGTTTTATATCTTTTTAATGCAGCTATTGAAACGGTCGATTTATACCCTCCTTTATCATTGTAAATTACTATGCGGTCATTAACAGGATTGAGGATATATATGTCTCCATTTTTGCCTACAGCTATTGCATTAGGCCCCATATCAGGATAATCATATCCTGACGGTTGACGATAAAAACCAAATTGGGTCTTTAAGTTACCCCATTCCCCCTTTATGATTGTTTTTTCTGTGTATTCATCCGTTTTTTTATTTTTTTCTGCGGAAAGGGGAATTGCCAGAATGAAAAAAAACAGAGCGATGAGAATGTTTTTTATTTTATTGTTTTGAAATCCCCTGAGAATTAAATATTTTTTCATTTTGTCCCTCCGGGGATACTGTATTTTTGAATCTTCTTGAAAACTGAATTCACTTTTATCTTTTGCATCATTTGCTCCCATATATTTTGTCGGCAACTTCTCCTACGAAATAAAAAACGGATTAATTGTCTTCTTTTTTTTCATCTATGTTTCCATCCGTCGGCGGCCCCGAAGTTTCAGGGGCTACGGCCGGAGCCGGCTCGGGGTCACCGGCCTCAGCTGTATCGGAGAGCTCTTTTTCTCCGAATTCTATGTCTATTTCCATGCCGGTTAATTCCGAGGCGAGATTGATATTGAACCCGCCCTGCCCGAGCGCCTGTCCGCGCTGCGAAGGATCGATCGTAACGACGGCCTTCTTCTTTGATTTATTTATCTTTACCGCCGAGGATTCAACTCTCGCGGGGCTGAGGGAAGATGCCACGATCGCGGCGGGATTCTTTGCCGCGTCCACAAGATCTATCTTCTCTCCGCCGAGTTCGCTTATGATCGTTTTTATCCTCGAACCCCTCACTCCCACGCAGGTGCCGACGGGGTCAACATGCTCTTTCAGCGATTTGACCAGCACCTTGCTCCTGATGCCGGGCTGCCGCACCGCCTTGACGATCTCCACTATCCCTTCTTTGATCTCCGGCACCTCATCGGATAGGAGCTGCTTTAAAAATTCGGGATGGCTCCTGGAAAGTATTATCTCGCATTTTTTTTCGTTGCCTTCAACTCTCAGTATCAGCGTTTTGACAAAAGAGTTCGCCCGGAGAAACTGTTTGGGTATCTGCTCGTCGGCGGGGAGCACCGCTTCCGCGTCGCCGAAATCAAAGATCGCTTTTCTGCCTATAAACCGGAACACCCTGCCGGAGACGATCCTGTTCTCCATCTGCTTGTATTTCTTATACACGGATATTTTCTCATATTCCCTGATCCTCTGGGTTATGACTTTCTTGATGGTCTGGCTGGCGATGCGGGCTATCTCATCCACATCTATGGGCAGTTCCACATCATCACCCTCGGACACTTTGGGGTCTATCTCGCGGGCGGCGCTCAAAAGTATTTCTTTTCTGGGGTCCGCCACTTTCCCCACGGCGCTTTTAATGCCCCATGCCACGATCTGGCCGGTTTCCCTGTCCAGCGTCACCTTGTATCTGTCCGAAAGAGGGTAGACTTTCACCAGGCACTTGCTGACAGCGTGCTCTATCAAAGAAATGATCTCTTCTTTGGGAATGCCTTTTTCGTGCTGCATCTGATCCAGCGCCGCCAAAAATTCTTTACTCATTATATTACAACCCCTGTTGCCCCTCTCTCATTCGCCGCTCATAAACTTGTATTATACCAAAATTCCGGCGTTAATTCAATTTTTCAAGCACAGCCTCACCGGCCTTGTAGACATCTCCCGCGCCTATGGTGATAAAAATATCGTTTTTACCCAGCATCGACGGTATGATCTCCGAAGCCTCATTAAGCGACGCGAACATCCTCTTTCTTATTGTTCTGGGTATGTTTTCCCATATCAGCTGCGAAGTAATGCCCGGTATCTTCTTCTCTCCCGCCGAGTATATGGGCAGAAGGCACACGGCGTCCGCGCGGCTGAAAGATCTTCCGAGCTGCCAGGCCTGCTCCTTCGTTCTTGTATACCTGTGCGGCTGAAAAAGCACCACTATTCTTCTTTCCGGCCATATCTCACGCGCCGTTTTAACCGTCATGGCTATCGCGGTGGGATGATGTGCGTAATCATCTATCACCATAATGCCTTTTTTTATCCCCTTGACATCAAACCTTCTGGAAACACCCATATAGGCCTTAAGGCCCTTTCTGATCTTCGGCATGCTTATGCCGAGATTGAGACAAACGCAGGCGGCCGCCGAGGAATTCAGCACATTGTGCATCCCCGGGGCAGGAACAATCAGAGAACCCATGTTTTTCCCCCTGTAAGTGACGGAATACGAGGTGTTAAAATATTCCATGCCCGTGATCTTTATGCGGTAATCGGCGGACGGCGAGAAACCGTAAGTAAAATAGCGTTTCCTCAACTGCGGCAGGATCTCGGCTATATTGGCGTCGTCTATGCAGAGAAAAGCCATGCCGTAAAAAGGTATACTGTTTATAAAATCCACAAAGGTCTGCTTCAGGTTGTCCATGCTGCCGTAAAAATTCATGTGATCGTCGTCTATGTTCGTCACGGCCACAACCGTGGGGAGGAGTTTGAGAAAAGAAGCGTCCGACTCGTCGGCTTCGGCCACGAGCAGATCACCGCTTCCCTTATAACCGCCTGTGGCTATGTTCTTGAATCTCCCTCCTATAACCATCGTGGGATCGTATCCCGCCGAGGAGAGTATCTGGCTGACCATGGAAGTCGTCGTTGTCTTGCCGTGACTGCCGGCAATGGCGATGCTATATTTCAAACGCATCAGTTCCGCCAGCATTTCGGCGCGCTGTATGACGGGGATCTTGTTTTTCACCGCCGTGAGCACCTCCACATTATCGGGCGTGACGGCGGAAGATATGACCACCACCTGGGTGCCGGCGACATTTGAGGCGCGGTGCCCTATTCTCACAACACAGCCGAGATCCTCAAGATGCCTGGTGACGGGAGAGGACGCGAGGTCGGAGCCGCTGATGGCGTAACCCATCCCGGCCAGCACCTCGGCTATGCCGCTCATGCCGGAGCCGCCTATCCCCACAAAATGTATGTTTTTGACGCTCTGCGACACCTTCATGCCCGCCGACACACCGCTTTTTTTGATCAAGCCCGCTTTTTTTGTTTTTTTGTTCATTTTCTTCACTCTATATACTGCTTCAGTTTCCTGGATTCGGCGATCTCCTTCAGCTTGTTGACGGCCTTCGCCTCTATCTGCCTTATCCTCTCCCTCGTCACCTTGAATTCCTGCCCCACCTCTTCAAGAGTCCTCGGATAACCCGAGTCTATCCCGTATCTCAGCCGCAGGATCTCGCCCTCACGGTCGGAAAGAACGGAAAGCAGTTTTTCAACCTCGCCCTTGAGCAGATCCATCTGGGCCGAATCCTCCGGGCTGATCATCGTGCTGTCCTTGACGTACTCTTCAAGCTGGGCGTCATCCTCATCCCCCACGGGCTGAGCGAGAGAAAAGGGCTCCGGCATGACTTTGAGGACCGTGTATATCCTCTCAACGGGTATTTTCAGTCCTTCGGCGCACTGTTCCGGCGTAGGGTCAAAGCCTTTTTTCGCGCGGAATTTCTGCGAGAATGTTGACACCTTGCTGATGACCTCTTTCATGTGAACCGGGATCCTTATGGTCCTCGCCTGATCGGCGATCGCCCGGTTGATGGACTGCCTTATCCACCATGTCGCGTAGGTTGAGAATTTAAAACCCTTTTTATACTCAAACTTATCAACCGCTTTCATCAGGCCTATGCATCCCTCCTGAATGAGATCCAGCAGAGAGAGCCTCACGTTTGAATGATGCTTCGCTATGGACACGACAAGCCGCAGGTTGCTTCTGACGACCTTGAGCTTCATGTCCCTTATTTCCCTTTCCAGAACGCGTATCTCGTCATGGATAATCAGAAGCTCCGCAGGATCCTGAACGGTTTCCCTGCTGAGGTGGTTCAAATTTTCCGCTATCTTATCCAGCGCGTCCTGTTTTTCCTGCCACTGGCTCACCTTCAAACCCGTCTGACGGGAAAAAGCGTCGGGCCTCAGTGTTTTTCTTTTGTATTGCCTATAGAGTTTCCGCACCTGCCCCTCGTCCTCCACTTTTTTGAGCAGGTCTTCGCGGGCATTCAGGAGCAGGGCGCTGCGTTTTCCTTCGGTTTTGAGCAGATGCAGGAGCCTTTTCAGCTTCTGGCTGTTGAGCTCAAGAGTTTCTATTTTTTCATAGATGGCCACGCAGGTCCGGACGCTGTCTTTTTTAAGACGCTGCGTTTGTTCGTTCGTCCGGGCGGCAAAAAGCTTTTTCTGCATTTCCACGAGCTTTTTCCTGCCGTTGCGGATGAAGTTTGACGCTTCGCTGACGCGTTTTTTCATACCCTCTATGATCTTGACGTTCTTTTTACCCCGGGGCATGAGCTCACGGGCGGAAATAACCCCTTCCTGGAGCAGCGCGTTTATGTTCTCCATCTCTTTGAATATAATGGGATTTGACAATATCAAAAAATTCAGCCGGTTTTCCCTGTCTTTGATGCCCTTGGCGAGAAAAGTTTCCTCTTCTCTGGTCAGAAGCGCGGCCTTCCCCATCTCGCTCAAAAACATCTTCACCGAATCGGATGTGTCAACTTTATCCACCTCAGCCACCGGCACCAGCGACATCTCGTCCTTAGACACGGCCCCGCCTATATCAATACCCGTGCTCTCCAGCGAGGTGAGCACCTCGTCAATGGTGTCGGAATTGGTGAATTCCGGCGGCAGCATCTCGTTCAGCTGTGTGAAGGACATCGAGCCGGATTCCTTGCCCTTCATCACTATTTCCCTTATCACGTCATCTCGTTCCCTGCCCTTGGGCAGAGCGTCTTTCTTCCTGGCCGTTCTCGTCGCGGCGCGAGTTAGAGGCTTGGACTTCTTCGCCGGCGGGGATGATTTTCGTTTCAGTGATGCCGGGGTTTTACTTTCGATGCTTATTTTCTTCGTCGCGGATGGCTTCACAGGCCCGGACTTCTTCGCCGGCGGGGATGATTTGGGCTGCGGCGTTTTTTTCTTTACGATCTCTTTAGCGGGGGCTTTTCCCCCGGAGGGCTTCAGCGCCTTTTTTTTCTTTAAGACGGTTTTCGGCACCGGGTTTTTCTTCCCCGTCGCTTTCGGCGTGGGCTTTTTCGCCGTCGCTTTAGTCATGGGCTTCGCCTTCGAAGCCTTTTCCAGCTGTTTGTTTTTTTTCACTTTATCTTTGGATTTTCCGGCGTTCTTTTTCAAAATGCCCTCCCTGTCTTTTTCTGTCCATCCTATTAACAATCTGCATGTATTCTTTCCCTATCTCGGCCGATTGCGGATTTACGAGAAGTTTTTTCCTCAGTTCCTCGCGCGTTGCCATATCCACGGCCAGCACAAACGCGTCCGCCAGGCTTTCCGCCTCTTTCTTCTTTTTCAGTATCTCTTCCTTGTCGGCCGGAGCGTCGTTTTTTATGACGGAAGCCGTCAGTTCGGCGATGAAATCCGAATCACCGCCCGACAATGAATCCTGCGAGAATTTTGATATCAGATTTGAGGCCGATATGCCCTCACCCTCTTCAATACTCTCGTAAACGCTATTCAAAAAATCTCCCATGTATTCAAAATCTTCCGCTTTGGCCGACTTGTGAAAAACATCAACGAATTCCGGATAATTGACGAGAAAACATATTATCGCCCTCTCTATTTTCTCCCTCTTGCTTATTTCCTTTTTATCCCGCAAAGCGCCCGGCGCGCCGGGCTCATCGGCGGCATAAGAGGGAGCTGAACTCTTACTCATCTCTTTCTCAACCGCGGCCGCGCTCACTTCCAGAGCCTGTGCCGTCCTCTTTATCTCTTCCTCACGCGTGACGGCGCTGCCGATGGCGTTGATAAAGGGCTTGATCTCGCCTACGACATCCGCCTTCCATGACGGATTCTTGTCTTTGTGCCTGTAAATGAAAAGTTTTCTTATGAAATCCATCAGAGGATGGGCTTCCTTTATCCTCTCCTCAAGCTCCGGCGAGCCGAATTTGTGCAGAAAATCGTCGGCGTCTTTTGTTTTGAGCAGCCTTATCACATAGGTCTCAAGGCCCGCCGACAGCACCTTTCCGGCGGAGCGCAAAACGGCGGTTATGCCCGCGGCGTCGGAATCAAAGAGCATATAGACTTTTTCGGTAAAGCGCGCCAGCTGATAAACATGGCTGTCCGTAAACGCCGTCCCCAGTACACCCACGGCGTTCGTGAAACCGAACTGATGGAGGGTGAGGACATCCATGTATCCTTCCGTCACTATGACCCTGCCCTCGTCGATGATGTTTTTCTTCGCTATATCCATGGCATAGAGCACCTCGCTCTTGCGGAAAAGAATCGTCTCCGGCGAATTGAGGTATTTCACCTTGGAATCGCCCACGGCGCGGCCGCCGAAACCCACGGTTCTGCCCTGGGAGTCGCAGATGGGGAATATTATCCTGAACCTGAATTTGTCAGTCAGAGAGCCCGCCCTCTCAACGACGAGTCCGAGCTTTAAAAGATCGCCTGATGCGATGTTCTCGCCCTTCGCGAATTTAATCAGCGTCTCGCCGTCGGGAGAGAAACCCATGCCGAATTTCTCGGCCATTTCCGGCGTGATGCCCCTTTTGAAAAGATAATCCCCCGCCATTTTGCTTTTTTTGAGATTATCCGCGTAAAATTTACTTATTCTGCTCATAACGGAAAAAAGATAATTCTTTCTTTTCTCCTCGGGGCCGGCGGCTTTCTCCGGCACCTCTATCCCGGCCCGGACAGCGAGAGAACGGACTGCTTCGGGAAATGAAACCCTGTCCAGCTTCATAACGAAGGTGAAGACATTCCCGCCCTCGCCGCAGCCGAAACATTTGTATATCTGCTTCTGTTTTGAGATCACGAAAGAAGGCGTCTTCTCGCTGTGAAAAGGGCACAGCGCCGTAAAATTGCCCCCGGCGCGGCGAAGAGGAAAATACTGCTCGGCGACGGAAACGATGTCCGACGACGCGCGCACTTTCTCTATGAAATCAGAAGGATAGGCCATCAGGTGCTTATTTTCTTCTTATGCGGTGAAACCCGGAGCACTCCGTCACATGGAACTTCCCGTATTTCTTCTCCACTTTGTCGAAAAGAAGGTTCAGCCCCAGATTATCGGATGAGATATGACCGGCTATTATTATGTTTATGCGGCTTTTTTTCGCCTGTTCTATATGCTTCTCGCTGAAATGCATGCCTATTATCGTGCCCACACCGGCGTCGGCTAATTTTGATACGGCCTCGACGGAACCTTCGGTGCCGCCCGTCATATCGACAACGACCTTTCCGGCGGAAGAAGACGGCTTGCCGTTGACTATCGTCGGGCCCGGCAGATGCTTCAGGCGGGCGTGATCGTACTCCGGCACCTTCTCAAGCATCTTTATGACCTCTTCCAGCTTCAGCTTATTCAGGTTTTTAAACTTCTTTCCCAGGAATTCCGTCACATGGTTGTCGGCGGGAGTGTGGACATTGCACATGGGAATGCCCAGAAGAACGGCCGCGTCTGTGGCCTGAGCGTGGTTGCGCGGCATAACGGACCTTCCCACCAGCTCCTGCCTTTCATTGAGCAGGCTCTCGGCTATGTTTATCGGCACGCCCCATCCAGATTGTATCTCGGCCTGCATGGCCATCACCTGGTGAAATGTGCAGTAGGAATAGCCGTTGGGATGATGAGCCGCCACAAGGTCTATCTTCTCTCCTTTTTGGGAAAGCCTGTCGGCCAGCAGCAGATCCTCCACGCCTATGTCTATCCCGCACATTATCCTCTTCACAGAGCCGTCTGACGGGTTGTTTGATATGCGCGAATCGGCATAAGGGTTGCTCAGCCGTTCGCTGTCGTAGTATTTTTTCTCGTCGGAAGAAAGCTTCTCAAAGCTCTTTTTTTCTTCGGCCAGCACTTTTTTGACCGATGTAACGCCCCGCGGATCCGCCTCTATGCCGCACTTGACGCAATAAGAAAAAAACTCACTTATTTTCATCTTTGACTCCTCTCGGGCGCGGGATGTCCCCGGCCCCTCGCGCGGGGGCGCCTATTTGCCGGTGCGCTTAGACTGAATCCTCAGCGCCCGGGAAGCATTAACCCTCTGACGCCTTTTCAGATCGTCTTTCAGTTTTTTCCGGAGCATACTGGGGCTTTCGTAGTATTGCCTTTTTTTGATCTCTTTGAGCAGACCCTCGTTCTCGCACTGCCTCTTGAACCTTCTAAGGGCGCTCTCAAATCTCTCGTTCTCACTTATCTTGATATAAGCCAATTGTAATTCACCTCCCCCTCTCAAAAAACCTATCCCGGCGGCCAGCCGAAAAGCCTTCCGCCGAGCAGATGCGCGTGCACATGAAAAACCGACTGCCCCGCATCCTTACCGTTGTTTATAACCAGCCTGTAGTTCTCAAGAGAGAGCTCCAGGGCCACTTTCCTTGCCGTGTTGATGATCTTCCCCATCAGCGGCGCGTCTTCATCCGACATTGCGCTCACCGAAGCTATGTGCTTCAAAGGTATTATCAGCACATGATCCGGCGCTTTTGGGTCCACATCCCGGAAAGCGAGCGTCTCATCGTCCCTATAGACAATATCAGCTTTCACTCTTCCCGACGCTATGGCGCAAAACAGGCATTCTTTTATTTCTTCCATAACACAAGTGCTTATTATAGTCTGATTTCAGTCAAATGGCAATAGGTGAAAGTAAAATCCGTGAAATGCTGTCAACTGCCTGCCCTGCCCTCAGGCAGGGGTTCTTGTTTTTTTTGGAGGTGAGGGGGATCGAACCCCTGACCTCTTGCATGCCATGCAAGCACTCTCCCAGCTGAGCTACACCCCCATAAAATCAATCTTCGTGAAAGACAACCGTCAGCCGGCTGTTTTTCATTGCGGTATTCTATATAAGAAATTTATTTTTAGCAAGCGGCCGCGCAAAGCGCTCTCAGGACTTTTTCTGTCTTGAGATCTTCGCCTTCAAACTCTTTATCGCGGTGTTCTGCGATTTGATGCCTGCTATAAGTTTTTTTATCTCGGCGTCGGCGGGCGGATTTTTCCTGAAATACGCGAAACTCTTCTCCCCCAGTTCCCTGTAAGACGCTTCAAGCTTATCATTAAGTTTCAGGGCATCTATGTTCAGTTTTTGTATCCCCGCCTGCTTTGATATCCTGCCGCTGACATCTTTGGTGAAAACCTTCGCCTTTTCGTAAAATTCTTTCAGTCTCTCACCGGCATCTTCCATCTCCGTTTTTATTTTTTCGCCCATTTTATTCCTCCTCCATAAGCAGATCTTTTATTTTTTTATCAAAAAAATTCTCTTCGTGCGCTCCCACCACTTTCTCGGCTATGCGCCCCTTTTTGTCTATAAAAAATGTCGTGGGTATCCCCCTGATGCCGCCGTATTTTTCCTGAAGTTCCGCGTCGGCGTAAGCTATGGGATAATTTATCCCCTTTTCCCTGATGAAAGCGGTCATCTGCGATCTGTCCCTGTCGACGGAAAGGCCGATGATCTCAAAACCGTCTTTGGCGTATTTGTTTTTCAGATTGATGAAAGCGGGTATCTCATAAACGCAGGGGCCGCACCATGTCGCCCAGAAGTCTATCAGCACAACCTTCCCTCTCAGTTCGGAGAGGCTGACAGTACCGCCGTTTACCGACGGAAGCGAAAAGCCGGCGGCAGCCGCGCGGGGCGCGTTCACAGAACTCCGGGTGGAAGCGCTTCCGCCGTTTTCATCCACACCGCATGCGGAAAAAGAAAGGACGATCGCCATCGCCATTAAAAATTTTTTCATAGCACTCTCCTTTTCAGATTTTTTCACGACACGCTGCTCCTTAGATTGTAAGAAAAAAGCCCCGATAAAGCAATGAAATTTAAAGCGGCAAGCAGAAAGCAGCTGCCGAAAATACCCAGGAGCGGGATCATATAAATACCCCCGATAACAGCCCCCGCGGCCGAACCCGCGAGCTCCACGGCGTAAATCCGGCCCGGACTCCCGTGGCTTTTCCCGTCAAGCGTAAACAGCGCCACGGGAAAACGCAAACCTATCGGAAAAGCCGCCAGAAACGGGAGCGCGATAAATCCGGCCGGCATCAACGGCCGCATAAAGCATGCGAAAGCGGGGTATGCCGCAAGCCAGAAGAAAAAAGCGAGAAATAAGGATAAAATAAAAATAGCGGATTGTATTTCAATAAGGCGTCTCATCGGAAGCTTTCGGAAGAAAAGTATTTTATCCCCCGCGAAACTCCCCGCGGCAAGCCCCGTCATGAAAAGCGTTATTAAAAGCCCCATGCGGTAAAAGAGATAGCCGAAGTGTATCTGAAAAACTATCATTATAAGGAGCTGGAATAAAATTCCGGAAAAACCCGTAACGGCGACGAAAAATCCCAGCATTCGATTTTTTTTGCGCCCAGCCGCGAGCATAAATAAAAAGGCGGCGATGATGAGGCCGTATGCGGCTTTACGCTCTCCCGCAAAAACAAACGATGTGACCGGGCGCGTAACGCTGAAATGTTCCAGCCAGTTTATCAGGCCGTAATAATACGCCAGCGGCCTATAATCACTGTTGATCCCGGCGGGGCTCTTCTCCAGCGCCCCCGTGAACCATTTGACTCTGGCGGGATCACCGTCTGATTCAATGCCGCTGTCAAGCATACGGAAGGCACCGGAGGCGGTAGATTCCGCCAAAAGAGCTCTCCAGTCGCTGCTGAGGCTTTCATCAGATGCGATGAAAAACGCTCTTGCCCCGGGCAGAACGGCCACTTCGTCAAAAACATCCTTGAGGGATTTGTAAACCGAAGAGAGCGCCATCGTCAGCGCGCGGTTCATATAATCACCCGAAGCCCCGGTGCCGAGAACCAGAATACCGCCGGGTTTCAAGACCCTCTTCACTTCCGCAAAAAAATCCCGCGTATAATAACTGTTTGCCCTTATGCTGGCCGGCACAGCGGCATTGACAACGACACAGTCGTATTCCGCGGCGTCTGCGTCCGCCTCAGGCGCGGCTGAAAGTCCGCCGACAGGCGCGGCGCTGTTTTTGATATGGACCCGGGGGTCATCCAGGATAATCTTTACGGCCTCACGCCGGGGTATGCGGGCAAAACGGGCGATCGTTTCCGCAAGCAGCGCGTCCTGCTCCACACAAACTATTTCCCCCACCGGATAATCGGCCGCGAAAACAGCAGGTTCCGGGCCGCCGCCCACAAAAAGCATCTTTTGCGCAGCGGGCCTCTGCAAAAGGGGAACATAGGCCGCCAGAGCCGCGTTGAGACTGTCAGGGACGCTGAAAGCATAAAGGCCGTCCGTTAAAAATGTCCTCTGCTCATTGTATTCGGTTACGGTGATATTCCCGTATATGGAATCGGCGGAAAAAAGAACCTTCCGCGGGGCGTAGCGCATCTCAACCAGGCGTCTTTCTATGCGGGAAGGAATATTGTAAATGAACGCGGACAGCCATAACAGCAGAAAGAAAACCGCGGCGATGCGGGCGGCCGGTTTTCCGCCCCGGATAAAAATATTGACAGCTGCGGCGAGAAAAACAAGAAAACTGATGATCCATGCCGCCTCAAGAGCTGAAAATACACGGATCATAAAAAGCGAGGTCACCAATCCGCCGAGCGCCGTGCCGGCCGCTTCAAGCGAATAAACCCTGCCCGGCATCGGCCTGACGGATATTTCCGCCGCCCTGCAGTAAAGAGGGAAAACAGCGCCCGCGAAAAAACAGCAGGGGGCGAGCAGAAGAAAAGAAACGCCCAGCGTCAATAACGGCGACGCCGCGGCGCCTTCGGGAATCCCAAAAGCCGTTTTCGCGTAATTTATGAGAATAATAACCAGCGGCAGTGAAACAGCAAAAACAAATTGCGCGCCGAGAGCGTAAATCAGCGGCCTGTCCCTGAAACGGGATCCCGCGAAAGCTCCCGCGGAAGTCAGCAGAAGCCAGGAAGCCAAAACCAGACCCGCGAAAAGTTCATTGCCGTAAAAAACCGTGAAAAAACTTCTCAGTATCAAAACCTGACCGGACATAACCGTGAAACCGTAAATAAATATGTTGAGAGTCATCGCAAAAAATATCCCAACGCAATCAAAAGGAAAAAAAGAGCGCACAGGATCCGGGCGGCCAAATGGACTTTAGGCAGTTTTATGATCTCCGCGGCGGCTCTCCCCATAGCCCCTCCGCAGGCGCATATCACAATCAGGCCCGAGAGAAAAATCCCGATAGCGAAAAATAAACTGTTTAAGAGAGCTTCTTTGACGCCGGCTGAAATCAGCGCTATCTGCATAAAAACGGCAATGAACGGCGGACATGGCAGAAGACCCATGACGGCGCCCATAAGAAGAAAACCGCTTTTTTTAATAAAAGTCCGGCAGCGCAGAACTCTTCCCTCCCCCGTCAGGATCAGGAGAGCCGCCGCTATAAAAAAAAGCGCCGTGGAAATCCTCACGGTATCGCCGTAGCGGTCCCGGAATAAGCTTATCGCCCTTACTGAAAGCCCTGCGAGAACGCCGTATATGAGCGTCGAGAAGAGCCTGCCGGAAAGAAAGAGCAGCGCCGATTCAAAAGTTTTTCTGAATTTACCGGAGCTTCCCGCGGCGCACAAAATCGCCGCCGGCACACAGCAGGTCAGCAGGCAGGGCCCCGCAAAAGTCAGAAGAAATCCGATACCGAATAATTGAAACGGCACAATCATATATCATCCGATCCTATTGCCACCGGCCCTCGATCCCACAGCCGCAAGACGGGCACCTGCCGTTTTTTATTTTGTTGCTCACCACGCTGTACCCTATCCTTTTGACAAGCAGTTCTCCGCATTCCGGGCAATAAGTGCTCTCATAATCGTGCCCCGGAACATTGCCTATATAAACATATTTCAGCCCCGCGGCTTTGGCGATATCATATGCCGCCCGCAAAGTTTTTAAGGGCGTCGGCGGGAGATTCTGGAGACGGTAGGCCGGATGAAAACGGCTGAAATGGAGCGGCACATCCGCACCCAGCTCTTTTTTTATCCACTCGCACATCCTTTTTATATCTTCGGGAGAATCGTTCTGTCCCGGAATAACAAGATTCGTTATTTCAAGCCACACGCCGGATTTTTTGATTATTCTGAGAGTTTTCAGAACAGCACCGATTTCGGCGAAGGAGCCCATTTTCCTGTAAAAATCCTCGTTGAATCCCTTGAGGTCTATGTTGACGGCGGTCATGTATTTGAGAAGTTCCTTCAGAGGTTCGGGATTGATGTAACCGCAGGAATGCATGGCGTTTTTCAGGCCTCTCTTCCTTGCGAGGCGGCAGATGTCAATCATATACTCATAAAAAACCGTGGGCTCGGTGTAGGTGTAGACCACGAAAGGGCTGCCGCTTTCTTCAGCGGCTCTCACCACCTGTTCGGGCGTCATATCCGACGACAGGGCTTTATCGGGCGCTGTCTGTGATATGCTCCAGTTCTGGCAGAAAAGGCACCTCATATTACATCCGGCCGTCGCTATTGAAAAAGCTGATGTACCCGGAATGACATGGAAAAAAGGTTTTTTTTCTATAGGATCCAGATGCGCCGCCACGAGCTTGCCGTAAGTCAGCGAATAAAGCCTGCCGTCTTCGTTTATCCTTGCCGTGCAGAAACCGCGCTTTCCCGGCGCTATCAGGCAGGCCCGCGGACAGAGGAGGCATTGCGCGTTTTTCTTTCCCGCGCTCTTCCAGTAACGGGCGGGCTGGAGTTTTTTTGAAGAGGATACCAGCAGAGCCAAAAGCGCCAGAGCCAATATGTTTTTTTTATTCAATGCTGATAGCCCCGCCGGAATGAGCGTTACTGCCGCCGCCCACAAACAGGAGCGGGAACACAATGTCACTCACACAGCAGGGGATCCACACGGCTATGAAAAGGAAGATGAATACAACGGCATAAGAGGCGGGGCCCATATTCCCGCCGGCGCTGATTATGTGGAAGAGCGAAGCCCATGTGCTCAAAAGAACATGCCCCGCGTGCGGAAATTTCGTGTAGGGCGCGAAATAGGCCAGGGCTATTCCGGCGAAGGCGGCAGGATTGATAATGTGCCACTCCTCTATGAAACCGATATGCGCGTGAGGGTGCGGAAGCCCTAACATCAACTCGCCCAGATAGGGTATGATAGAATCGCTGATCGTGGCAATACCGACGGAACCTATGTAGCCCACGGCGAGCAGCCCGGCCAGAGCGCATTTTCCCTTCAGCCTTCCGCATCTGTAAAGCTGATACAGCGCCGATGTGACCATGGCGCTCAAAAAAACATGCGCCGGATGGAACACATTGAAAATACCGAGCGCCGTTTTTGAAGACATGCCGCTGAACATGAACATCAGAATAATTCCCGAAGCCGCGCCGACGGCCGTAAAAGGCGCGTGATGACTCAACTCTGTCTTGATGCGCTGGAGCACTCCCCCGTCTCCATGTGAATCATTCATACGATTCTCCTTTGATCTTCTCGACGAATTTAACCGCCGCGAAAGCGGCCTCGGCGCCTTCGGCGCAGGCCGTGACAACCTGAAAAAGCGGTTTTCTCACGCAGTCGCCGCAGGCGAAAACGCCTTCCCTGGAAGTCATCATATCCGCGCTCACTTTTATAAACCCTTTCCCGTCCCTTTCCGCAAGCGGGGCGAAAGCGGCCGTGGCCGGGTCGTAACCTATAAAAACGAAAACGCCCGAACACTCAATATCTCTCCGGTCGCCGGTTTTAACATTCTCTATTTTCAGGCGCTCCACGCTGCCGGAACCGAGTATCTCTTTCACGGCGGAATCCCACACGAATTCCAACTTATCGTTTTTTTCCGCGCGTGCCCTTATAGCGGAAGCCGCCCGAAGCCTGTCGCGGCGGTGGATGAGATATACTTTTGAGGCGAAGCGGGTGAGAAAAAGGGCCTCTTCAACAGCCGCGTCCCCTCCCCCCGCGACGGCGACCGTTTTATCTCTGAAAAAAGGCCCATCGCATGTGGCGCAGTATGAAACGCCGTGGCCGGTGAATTCTTTTTCCCCGGGTACATTGAGTTTTCTGGGGAGAGTCCCCGCTGCTATTATAACGGATAGTGTTTTGAAAGAGCCGGACGAGCTGATAACCTCAAAACCGCCTTCGGGAAGAGCCCGCACATCCTTGACCTCAGCGCTCTCTATCCGGGCGCCGAAACGGCGTGCCTGCTTTTCAAAAAGCATGATCAGTTCTGCGCCGTTTATGCCTTCCGGAAAACCCGGATAATTCTCTATCTTATCGGTGAGAATGGCCAAACCCCCGACGGCGGCTTTTTCAAGGAGCACCGTCTCAAGGCCGCCGCGCGCGGCGTAAATGCCGGCGGTAAGGCCCGCGGGGCCTCCTCCTATGATAACCGTGTCAAATAATTTGTTTTCCACTTTGCTTCCTCCGCGTCAATTTCTTTTCCGCTTTTTTTATAAAGTTTTTACGGCCCTGTTTTATAAAAACAACACGCCCCGAAGACCTCAGGGCATCGGCGATTTTGGTCAGTTCAACGATCCTCAAACCGGTAACGGCGGCGAGGTCTTCCAGCGTGAGGGGACGGCGGGATACGGCCGACAATATCTTGTGGGTGAGGCCTTTCTTAAAGGCCGGCGATATTTTCCTCCCCGGAGCTCCAGCGAGCTCCGCTTTGAGCGGAGCGAAAAATCGCGCTATCTTTTTCAGAGACGCCTCTGACGCGCACCTGAGGGATGTTTCAGTGCCGGGCCTGACAAGAGAATTGAGCTGAACGGATGAAGGCTTTATTTTCATAAGCGCCTTTTTAAGTCTTGAAAGTTCTTCCGTCGAATCATTCACGCCGGGCACGATAAAAACTTCCACAGCGTAATCCCCCTCATACTCTTTTCCGAACATTTCCAGAGCATTTATCAATTTTTTCAGATCGAGTGAGCCGTGCGGGCGGTTCAGTTTTTTCCACGCGGACACAGACGCCGCGTCAAGCGAAGGAATAACCTTGTCAGCCCTCATGAGATCGGCCCTGACGCTTTTAAGATGAAAAAGCGAACCATTGGTGAGAACGCACACCCTGTATTGAGGGAATTTATTTTTGACGAACGATATGACATCGCCTATGCGGCTGTGAAGTGTGGGCTCGCCGGAGCCGGCGAAGGTGATGAAATCAAGATCGGGTTTCCCGGATAGAAAATCATCCAGCTCCTCTATCACGCGGCTCGCGGGGACATATTCCCTGCGGGAGACTGTCAGCGCCGTCGTGGCACCGCATTCGCAGTAAACGCAATTAAAAGAACATGTTTTGAGCGGGACAAGATCTATTCCCAGCGAAAGGCCAAGCCTCCTCGACGGGACAGGCCCGAAGAGATACTTGTATTTCATAAAATACCGGCGTTTTCTATTATGCGCGCGGCTTTATATGTATCAAGTATCCGGTTTATTTCCCCGACAGGCGCGCCTATGCATGTCAGATGGGGAGTGACCTCAAAGGAGAAATCTTTTTTGTGCGACAGAACTGTTCCCACGGCAGTGTCCTTGTTTCCGCCGCCGGCGCCGTATGTCACAGACACGAAAAGAGGCCTGTATTTTTCAAGCCCGCCCAGGGCGGCATAAAGGTTATGCCGCCCCTTCTCCGTTTTCGGCGGGAAGCACTCAAAAGAAACGCCCTTCACCGAAGCCGCCAGCTTCTCCGCTATCCTCATTTAATCTTCTCCCTCAAATTTCCTTTTGCCGGATAGAGACAATCGACATTATTGTCTATGTGATTGCCCGGCATTCTTCGCCCCATTTTTCTACCAAGAGAATATCAAAAAACACCCCAACTGTCACCCGGATGCAGGATCTCTATTCAAATCAAAATCCATAGGCGTCAAATCCCTAAGCCCGCTATTGGATTACCCCACGAAAAATCCGCGCGTAAATTTAACAGAATAATGTTGCTGTAAAACTCATTAATTCGCCGGATTTCATGAGAAAAGAATCAGTGAAATCATTCTTATCCCGACGACTATAGCGGTTAATTTTTTATTACCGACGCCTTTGGATTTACCCGCTCTTTTTCTCAAAGTTATCGGCACTTCTATGATCTTCAGCCCGGCTTTAAGCGCTTGAATCAACATATGCGGGAGAAAATGCATTTTTCCTACCGCAAGTTTGTCCTTAATTTTTTCGTATGCCTCTTTTCTCATAACCCTATACGTACACCCCATATCAGTAAATCTAATTCCCCAAAATCTTATTTGCAGCAGTTTCGCAACGACAATATTTCCAAGAACCATCACCCAATCCATTTGCGAATCGGGGCTATTTAATTCCCTGGTCGTTCTTGTGCCGACTACCATATCGCAATTTTCCAAATATGGTAATAATTTCTTTAAGTCTCTGGCGGAAAAAGTTTCATCTCCCTCTACTAAAACGATTATGTCTCCAACCTTAGAAGCCTCTTCTAATGCCCTCATGCAGGCATAGCCATAGCCCTGTTTTTTTTCAATGACCACCGCGGCGCCGGCGGCGATTGATTTTTCGCTTGTACGATCAGAGCTATTATTATCAATTACCGTCACGCTTTTGACAATTGGTGAACTCATAAAATCCGTCACAGCGTTTCCTATACATTCTTCGTCATTATATGCCGTCATCCCAACCGCGACGCGTTTACCCGAAATTGATTCAACTCTTATTTCTTCTCTCCCCACTAACAAATTTCTCAGCACAACTATATCTATCAAAAACAATACCCCCGAGGTAAGCATAAGGCCTATTGGAATAGACACCATCAATGGCGAAATACCATTTTGGAGGAAATAAACCACACTTAAAGCATAAAGAAACATACCAAAAAGAAATAACAGAACGCTGTAAACACCCAACCTGCCTAGGACATAGTTTTTAAGAAATTTTTTCAGCATATAAATGTATTACCCCCCCTTTTTTTAAAAAAGAAAAAACATAAGAAACACAAAAAGCGGGAATGGCAAAAACCACCACCGTAAATATTGATAAAGCCACGTTTAAAAAAAACCGTTTCCCCCGAGGCTGATTTCTTTTAACTTGCTTATAGAAAAAATTAAATTCCGAAGTGAAAACATTCGCGATGGTCTGAAACAATCCGTAAGGATTATATTCAAAAGAGCAGTGATTTATTTCAATCGTTTTAAAGCCTGCTTTCTTTATCAATTTTTTTAATGTTTCCGGCGAGAAATGGTACAGATGTCTGGGGAGATCAAGATGAAACCAAAATCTTTTAAATAGAACGTATTCCATGCACTCTATATTCGGCACGGATATAAGAAGTATTCCTTGCTTTGACAAAACCCCGTGGAGCTTTTTTAAAGTTTCCAAAGGGTTTTCTATATGTTCCAGGGAATGCCATAATGTGATAAAGTCAAAATATTCTTCCGGAAAATCTATATCACCGGATATATTAATTTTTTCGCGCTCGCAGCGCTTGATACCACTTTCTGAAGTTTCCACACCGGCAACATCCCAGCCGCTTTTTCTCATCAGAGAAAGAAAACTCCCGTCTCCACAACCCACGTCCAGAATTCTCCCTGTTTTTTTATACTTATTGACCCTTTGCTTCCGCAAAAGCCTAAATAGTGAAAATGCCGCCGCGGACACTGACGCTGATACTGAGGCGCCATAATATTCGTCAAAATAAAATGCATTCATTTCAGCGCCTGAAGGTTTTGGATATAAATATACAAATCCGCAATTAGAGCATTTGCGCAAATTAAAAATACGCGGCGTCGTTCCATCGGGACATTTTGCAAAACCAAACACATAGGAATCATTGTTTCCACAAACTTTACATTTAATAGATTTCATACTACCATTTTGTGCTCAAAAAATATTTTATATCCCTGAATATAGTGCCGCTTTTCAGCGACCTAAAAGCATATCTGAAAATAAAAGACGGACGGAAATAAAACTCCAAATAAAATTTTCTGTAATACTTTTCAATTACGCCCCACGATAAATTAGGGTGATCAAATATCTCTTTGGGTAT
Organism: Candidatus Omnitrophota bacterium; assembly: GCA_013791745.1. NCBI lineage: Bacteria > Pseudomonadati > Candidatus Omnitrophota > Candidatus Omnitrophota bacterium. Next base: position 13 of record VMTH01000131.1, on the reverse strand, counting down.
TGCATAAAGATTG
>VMTH01000130.1 GCA_013791745.1 Candidatus Omnitrophota bacterium | reverse complement strand
ATTATCCGGTGTCCAGTCGCTCTTTCCCTCGCTGCCGCCGAAAGGCGCCGAGCCCGGAGCCGCGCCCGGATCCGCCGTCTCGCCGGGCATAAGCACCAATAGTTTCACGGGGCTGTTGGGATTTACATAAACATCCGCGGATGTATTGGGATCATAATCATCAAACCACGGAGTTCCCGCTCGTCTTCCGCCGCCCTGGTCGGTTGCCGTCACAGTCCAGGATGAGTTCGCCGTCTTGAAGGTCAGCGTAAAAGTTGTTGTGCCTCCGCTGAGATATTTATTACCCGGATGGGTGTCGTCAGGATCTGTCGTTGTGATTTTCACAAGGGGGTTGTCCAGAGAATTTCTGTTCCAGTCGGCGTCAACGGCGTTTACCGTTACCGTGAAAGCGGCGCCCGCCGTCCGGGGGATGGGCGAACCGGTTTTGCCCGTAGCAGTGCCGGGCGCGGAACTCTCTCCCGGCAGAAGCACCTGAAGTTTTACCGCCGGAGACGGCACCACCTCAAATTCCGGAGTTCTATAATCGACAAATCCGGAGGCGACACCGGTTAATGTCCATGTGGAACCGACGGTTTTAGGAACAATTTCAAAATTCTTCGCGCCGAAAGCGAGGAACTGCGGATTCACGAGAATAAGCCCGTTGTGATCAGCGGCGGAAAGCGTCACCTCGTCCGTCCTCGTGTTGATCAGGTTATAGTGCCTGTCCACGGCTTTCACATTGACCGTAAAGGTGGACCCGGCAAAATGAGAGGAAGGCGAATCCCCATAGCCGCTCGCCGAGCCGGGGTCATAAGCCATCCCCGGAAGAATGATCATCATCCTGTAATCATTAGTGTCCGCTTTCACTTCATACTGTGAGGAAATATTCTGAGTGTACGCGGAGGCGGTTGCCGTGACCGTGTGCGTCGTGTTGGCGATTCTGGGGCTCAGCCAGAAGGAAACAAGCCCGCTTATGAGATACTGCGGGCTCTCTTTCTGGGCATAGCCGTCGGTTGATGTAAATGAAACCTCCGGATAACTGCCGCGGCTGTCGCAGCGGTTGAAATTGTTATCCACATCATAAACGCTGAATGTGAATGTGGAGCCGGCGGCATGCCATGAAACCGAACCCGTTCTTCCGGGAGAGGCACCGGGCGTCCTTGTCTGTCCGGGCAGAAGCACAAGAAGGCGCTTATTATTGTAATTCGGACTGACGGAAACCGCCGCTGTCACTGTGGAAACAAGGGCGCCGGAAACATCCGAGGCCGTTATTATCCATTTCTTCCCGGCGAGATTGTCAGCGGTTTTGAATGTCACCGTGAAAGTTGACACACCATTTGAGAGAGCCCTGTCGGCGGGAGGCGTCGCGTTCGTGTCGCCGAGCGCTATCGCGACCGTCGGAGATGTTGAGGCGTTCGTGTTCCAGTATTCGTCAACAGCCCTGACGGTCACGGTGAATTGAACGCCCGCTGTCTGCTGGGAAGGCGTTCCGGAAATCCCGTTTCCGGTTCCAGGCAGATATGTGATTCCCGGCATAACCGCGGCGAATTTTACAGGCGCGCCGGGATTGACATAGACGCTTGATGTTGAAACGGCGTTGGATGAGAAATCGTAATCCGTATCAAATTCATCGGCATAGACCGTCCTGTAAGCGTTGGCCGTTTTCAGCGTCACGGCGAATGTAGTGGTACCGCCGACAAGAGTCTTTGTTGAAGGCAGAACGGCATTCATATCGGAAGAACCAAGCCGCACGGTAGCGGTCGTCGGGCTGGTGTTAAAATTACTGTCAACGGACAGGACAGTGAATGTGAACTCGGTGCCGGCCGTCTGAGGCGTCGGGGTTCCCCACTTTCCGGGGGACTCGGCGGGGGTCTGTGTCTCGTTCGGCAAAAGAACCATAAGGTATGCAGGCAAACCGGGAACGCATTTTATTCCGGCATGATCGTACTGGGCCAGAGGTATCCCGTCTATGTCTTCAACCGTCAGATATGATGTGGTGTTCGCCTTGGCGAGCGTCACCTCAAAAACAGCCAGTCCGTCGCCGCCCAGAGATAATGAGGCGGGAACGGCATAATCCCCCCCGTAAGTGCTTGTCAGCTGCGCTTCCGCGGCAGCGGCTTCCTGAAGGTTCCAGAACTGGTCAACGCCTCTGACGGTCACCGTAAAACTTATACCGGCCTGCTGTAAAAGAACAGAACCGGTTTTTCCGCCGTTAGAAACATTGCCGTCATCGGCAGTCTCGCCGGGAGCGAGGATCTGGAGCTTCATGGCGGTACCTGGATTCACATATACGCCCGAAGATGTATCGTTTGAATAGCCGCCGTTATTGGAAGTTGTGGCTGTCCAGGTTGAGTGGGCTTTTCTGAAATTCAGCACAAAATTTGTGGCGCCCGCGACAAGCTGCTGCGAAGCTATAGCGCCGTCGTAGGGGTCTGTTGTCGTAATGCCCACCGTGGGCACCGCCGCAGTCTTATTAAAGTAAGCGTCGCAGGCAAGCACCGTTATCGTAAAGGCCGTTCCCGCCGTCTGATTGAGCGCCTGGCCCTCCTTGCCGTCGCCGGAACCCTCGTCAAAAGTCTCTCCCGGGACAAGAACAAGAAGCTGTGTTGTCGCGGCCGGGCCGGTATAAATATCTCCCGTTGTGTGAGAGGCGAAATTCTCTCCGGCCGTAGTGGACACGGTCACAGACCACGAATTGTTAGCTGTCCTGAGAGCGTAGTCCTGCGCCTTAAAGCCGCTGAAGGCTATTCCCGAAACAACCGCCTTGTTGGGGTCTGTCGTTTCAAGTTTGACATTCGCGGCGCTGTTTACCCGGTTCCAGTAAGCGTCAACCACCCTCAATGTCAGGGTGAAGGTAGCGCCCGACGTCTGATTTGAGGGAGAAGCGCCCATCTTGCCAGCGGCGGAACCCGGATCCCAGACCTCGCCGGGAGCGAGGATCTGAAGTTTGGCGGCAGCGGCCGCCTGAATATACATATCCGAGGATGTGTCGGGCAGAATGGATTTGCCGTCTGAAGTTGAAGCGGTTATCTTCCACGGGTCTCTTTCGGCGTCTTTGAGTATCATCCAGAAAACTGTTGTTCCGTTCACAAGGCCGTGAGCGCTCTGTTTTTCAAAATAAGCGCTGTTCACAGCAATGCCTACGATAGGATTGGACGCGGGCTGTATATTCCAGAATTCGTCCACAGCTTTGACGGTTATTATAAATTGAGCTCCCGCCGTCTGCGTGGAAATGGAACCGGTTTTACCGGTTGTGGAACCGGGGGACGCTGCCTCTCCCGGAAGCAGAACCTGAAGATGCTTGACAGAAGCGGGGTTGACCGGGATCTTGGCGGAAGTGTAAGATGTCCAGCCAGCGGCTGTTGCCGTCACGGTCCATGTTGCCTGAGCCGTCCCCTGCCAGGCCGTCTTGTATGTCACATCAAAAGGCCCGATTCCGGTAATCATGTAAGGCGTGGGATCAACGCCATTGGGATCATTTCCAGTCACATTGACGGTCACCGACGAATCCGTTTTCACATTCCAATTATCGTCACAAAGACGCGCCGTCACGGTAAACTGAACTCCGGCCGGCTGCGCCTGCGGTGAGTCGTCTTTTCCCTGTGTTGAACCCGGCTTGTAACTTTCACCCGGGACAAGCACCTGAAGTTTCTGACCGCTGCCGTATTTAATTGTAAGCGCGGCTTTTGATTCAATAAGGCTGGCATCAAGATTCGTCGCGGTAATCGTCTGCACCTTTGCCTCATACATTTTGAATATTGCCTGTGACTGGCCGCCCGTAAGAGCTTTACTCGAGGGCTCCGTGTCATAAATATCTGTCGTGGCAAAACCCGCCCAGACGGTGGTGGCCGTGTTGACATTCCAGTTGGAATCGGTCGCGTAAACTGTCGCCGTGAATTCAACGCCTGCCGGCTGGGCTGTAGGGGTGCCTTCTTTACCCGATGAGGTGCCGGGTTTCGGCGTCACGCCTGGAAGGATGACCTGCAGGCGCGTGGGCACATCAGCGTTAACCGTAACAGCGATATTATAGGGATTATCTTTGTCAAAATTGTTAGGAACCGCGCCTCCGGAAAACGCTTCCACATCTCTGCTGCCGGCGGTGACCAAGAT
>VMTH01000129.1 GCA_013791745.1 Candidatus Omnitrophota bacterium | reverse complement strand
TACCCCCTTATGGACGATAGGAGGGTCTCTTTCGCTGTTTCTAGTGTATTTAGGTATGTATTGGTTTGTATTACAGAACCTGGGGATTAATATTTATGCGGCTATAGCAGTAAAAAGCGTGATATTTTTTAGTTTTGTGTTCTTAATGTTTTATAGTTTCATCAGGAACTATTTGCTATTTAAGAGATAAGATTAAAGGAAGTATTCCAGGGTATTGTATAATAAAACACATGGTACAATATAAAAGGGAGTTTTTCGGCTATGAGGAAAAAGGCAAGGGCTTGACAAACAAAGTTATTGAACTTATAATATGTTCAGAACACATTGAACGTTATGAATGCTGTCGCTGAATATTTTGTTCAGAAGATTGCTGTGGCGGATAATGTGCGAGGGGACATAGAATAATTAGAGAACCAATGAAAATAAAAAAGATTAGGATTAAGGACCGGGAAGTGGGCGATGGCTGTCCGGCTTTTATAATTGCGGAAGCGGGGGTTAATCATAACGGCAGCTTGAAACTGGCAAACAAACTTGTTGAGGCAGCAAAAGCAGCCGGAGCGGATGCCGTAAAATTCCAAACATTTAAAACAGAAGAACTAGTGACCAGAAGAGCTCCGCAGGCAGAATATCAAAAGAAGAATGCTAAGGCAAAATCGCAATTTGAGATGCTTAGAAAACTTGAACTTTTAGAAAGTGAATTCCGAGAGATATTTAAATACTGCAGAAAGAAAAAAATCATATTTCTTTCAACGCCTTTTGATCAAAAGAGCGCGCAATTTTTAAATGGCTTAGGTGTGCCGGCCTTTAAGATAGGTTCGGGTGACATTACAAATATACCCTTACTTAAAACTGTGGCGGGATTCGGCAAACCTGTTATATTGTCGTCGGGGATGTCGACAATGGCGGAAGTTGAGGATGCCGTTAAAACGATTTATAATTCAGGGAATAGAAAACTAATCTTGCTTCATTGCACTTCGAATTATCCGGCAGATATGAATGATGTGAATTTAAGGGCAATGAATACGTTAAGAGATAAATTTAAAGTTCCAATAGGATATTCCGATCACACTAAAGGGATAGAAATGTCTTTAGCCGCTGTCGCCATGGGAGCTTGTGTAATTGAAAAACATTTTACTCTCTCTAAAAAAATGAAGGGGCCGGATCATAAAGCATCCATTGAGCAGAGGGAGTTTTCAAAACTGGTACAAAATACCAGGATGATAGAAAAAGCATTTGGAAACGGCATAAAAAAACCGGCATTTTCGGAAAAAAGAATAATGGATATCGCAAGGAAAAGTGTTGTTTCCACCCGGAAAATAAAAAAGGGCGAGCAAATTACTTTAGCAATGCTAACAGTCAAAAGGCCGGGCACGGGAATTAAACCAAAAGACATGAATAAAGTGCTAGGCAAAAAAGCCGCAAAAATTATTGGTAAAAATGAAATTTTATTATGGAAATATTTAAAATGAAAAAGAAAATCTGCGTTGTTACCGGAACAAGGGCTGATTACGGAATATACTATCCTGTTTTGAGTAAGATAAAAAATGACAGGGATTTACAGTTGAGCATCGTTGCGACAGGTATGCATTTGATGAAAGAATTTGGTTACACCGTTAAAGATATTGAAGAAGACGGTTTTAAAGTAAATAGCAGAGTGGATATTTCGTATAGCAAAGATACCGGTGAGGCAATGGCGTATTCGGTGGGTCAGGCAGTCGGGAAATTCGCGCATGTTTTTAACCGAATTAAGCCGGATATTGTTGTCGTTCTAGGAGATAGAGGCGAGATGTTTGCCGCCGCCGTGGCGGCCAATTATCTTAATATACCGGTGGCGCATATCCATGGTGGTGAAATATCAGGCCATGTCGACGGCATTTTGAGGCACGCAATAACAAAGTTGTCACATATACATTTTGCGGCAACTCGCAAAAGTGCGGAAAGAATAATTAGTATGGGGGAAGATAGAAACAGGGTTTATTTGGTAGGAGCGCCGGCATTAGATAGGATTTTAAAAAGCGATTATACTTCCAAAAAAGAATTAAGGGATAAATATGGTTTTTCGGACGAAAAATTGATTCTTGTCATCCAGCATCCGGTTTTATCTGAAATAAAAGAAGCCGCTTTCCAGATGAAAGAGACAATGTATGCCGCAGTAAGTTTTAAATTGCCTGTCATGGTTATTTATCCAAATGCTGACGCCGGCGGCCGGCAAATGATAGCGGTTATAAAAAAATACAGCAAAGTACCGTATGTTGAAATATATAAGAGCATTCCGCATAGAGATTATCTTGGAGTTTTGCGCATAGCGTCGGTTATAGTGGGAAATTCTTCGAGCGCGATAATTGAAGCCCCTTCTTTTAACTTACCGGCAGTGAACATAGGCAGCAGGCAAGCGGGCAGAGAGCAGGCAGCGAATGTTATAAATGTCAATTGTAAAAAAGCTAAAATTAAGGCGGCGATAAAAAAATCTGTTTATAACAGAAATCTCAGAGAGTCAGTTAAAAAGTGTAAAAATCCTTATGGCAATGGGACAGCAAGCGATAAAATTGTTAAAATCATCAGCGGTGTTAAATTTGATTTGAATCTTATGCAAAAAAGGATAACTTATTAAATTATGAGAGAAGGATTTAAAAATTGGAAATTTCCGGTGATTAAAGACGGCAAGATGACTAAATATAACTGGGTTGTTCAAAATAAAAAGAATTTTAAATTAGGCAAATATACGGATATAGGAGCATTCACTTACATTAACGCTAAATACGGGGTTATAATTGAGGACGATGTGCAGATAGGTTCTCACTGTTCGGTATATTCTGTCTCTACCATTGATAATAAAAAGGGCAAAGTAATAATAAAAAAAGGTGCGCGCATAGGCAGTCATTCTACCATTATGCCGGGCGTTACAATAGGTAAGAATACTATTATTGGAGCCCATAGTTTTGTAAATCGTACAGTCCCGGAAGATGTTATTGCTTTTGGCGTGCCTGTAACAATCCGCGTGAAGAAAAAAAATAAAATATGAATATCCCTTTGTCCAGTCCCGATATTACGGCAAAAGAAATAAATGCTGTGATTGCTGTATTGAAAACGCCGCATTTAAGTTTGGGCCCTAAACTTTCAGAATTCGAGCAGAAGTTTGCTGAATACATAGACGTGAAATATGCGATAGCTGTGAATAGCGGAACTTCAGCGCTGCATCTGTGCGTCAAGGCCTTAGGGATTAAAGACGGAGATGAAGTTATCACAACCCCATTCAGTTTTATCTCTTCAGCCAATTGTATGTTATTTGAACGTGCCACGCCTGTTTTTGTTGATATACGCGAAGATAATTTTAATATTGATGAATCAAAAATAGAAAAAGCAATAACAAAGAAGACGAAGGCTATTTTGCCTGTGCATATATTCGGATATCCGTGTGAAATGGATAAAATTAGAAAAATCGCGAAAAAATACAAATTAGCGGTTATTGAAGACGCTTGTGAGGCAATTGGCGCAAAATATAAAGGGAAAAGCATTGGCCGTTTTGGCGATTGCGGGGTATTCGCATTTTATCCTAATAAGCAGATTACCACCGGCGAGGGCGGGATGATTGTCACGAATAACAGTCAAATTGCATCAATTTGCCGAAGCTTGAGAAACCAGGGAAGGGATCATGGCATGGCGTGGCTGGCGCACACGCGGATCGGCTATAATTATAGAATTAGCGATATCAATTGTGCATTAGGAATAGCACAATTATCGAGGATTAATGAAATTTTATGCAAAAGAAAAAAAATACAGGAAATGTATAATAAGAAGTTGGGTGGCATCGATGATATAATCCTTCCCGCTCATGATGATCTCGGGATAACGAGGAGTTATTTTGTGTATGTTATTCGATTAAAGGAATATTTTTCCCAAAAGCAACGGGATAATATCATTGTTAAATTAAAAGAATATGGTATTGCTTGCAATAGTTATTTTCCGGCAATTCATTTTCAACCGTTTTACACGAAAACTTTCGGATATAAAAAAGGCGATTTCCCTGTGACGGAAAAGATTTCCGGTCTAACTATAGCATTGCCATTTTTTAATAACATATCGGACAAACAGGTAGATTTTATTGTGAAAAAGTTAAAAAAAGTAATAAGAGAGGTAAAAAAATGAATGAAATTAAAAAATATTTTGAAGGTAAAAATATTTTTGTTTCAGGCGGCACGGGCTCGATAGGTTCAGGTATTGTGAAACAGTTGTTGGAATATAACGTGGAAACAATACGGGTATTCAGCAATGATGAAAACAGCCACTTTAAGCTGCAGCAGCGGTTTAGAAATCATCCAAAACTTAGATATTTGATTGGTGATGTAAGAGATAGGATAAGGCTAAAAAAGGCTGTAGAAGGCGTGGATATAATTTTTCATGCCGCCGCTTTGAAACATGTCCCATTTTGCGAGTATAACCCGTTTGAGGCGGTGAATATCAATGTATTAGGGACTCAAAACTTAATAGATGCCGCATTGGAGGCAAATGTGGACAAAATGGTGACTATCAGTACGGATAAAGCGGCGAGTCCCACTAATGTGATGGGTTCTACTAAATTGTTAGCTGAACGGCTTACCAGTTCGGCGGATTATTATAAGGGCTATAAAAAAACAGTGTTCTGTAGTGTCAGATTTGGAAATGTTCTGGCGTCCCGCGGTTCTGTTATCCCCATATTTATGGATCAGATAAAAGCAGGTGGCCCCGTCACTGTAACAGATATGAATACGACGCGTTTCATTATGAGTATTTCACGTGCTGTTGAATTGGTCATAAAGGCAACAGTCCACTCCTTCGGCGGTGAAATATTTATCTTCAAAATGCAGGCATTAAAAATAGGTGAATTGGCTTCAGTGATGATTGATAAATATGCGGTTGAGCACAAACATAATAAGGATGATATTAAACTAAAAAAAATAGGTTCCCGCGATGGTGAAAAACTTTATGAAGAACTCATGACTCCGGAAGAATCGAAAAACGCATATGAGACCGGTGAAATGTTTATTCTTATGCCGTCTCAGATAGTCAATAAAAAATACAAGGCATATAAAAAGAGCAGGGCAAAATATAAAAATTACAAAAAGGCAAAAATTCAAAAGTATTCTTCGGATCAGGCTGAATTGCTGTCAAAAAAGCGAATTGATGAATTGCTGGAGGATGGAATATAAAATGAACAAAAACAAGCCGTATATAATTGCTGAAACAGCGTATAATCATGAAGGTGATTTCCGCTACTTACGTGATATGACGGATAAAATTGCCAATTTGAAAGTTCAGGCGATTAAATATCATTTGATGTTGAAACTGGAAAGCTATATGCAGGAAAAGCATCCGGCTATGAAGTTATTGAAAACCTGGCTTTTTTCCAAAAAGCAATGGCGCGAGCTTATAGACAGGGCTAAAGGTAAAAAACTGGATGTTATCGCGTTATGCGACGACGTGGAAAGCATAAAGTTCATACAAAGGGTATATCCTGATATCAAGGCGATTGAGCTTCACGCCGTGAGTTTGAACGATTATTTTATGCTTAAAGAATCCGCGGCTTTCAAAGGCACGATTATTTTGGGTGTGGGTGGCTCGACGCTTGATGAAATAGAGTATGCAGTTAATTTTTTGAGGGAAAAAGGCAAAAGAGATATTTTGTTAATGTATGGTTTTCAAAATTATCCAACGAATTATTCCGAAATTAATTTGTCAAAAATATTGAAGTTGAAAAAACTATTTGATTTGCCTGTTGGATATGCCGATCATACCGCGTTTAATGATAGGTATAACGAAGAGGTTAGCTGTATGGCGGGCATGATGGGAATCAACATACTTGAAAAACATTTTACTCTTGCTGAGGGTAAAAAGAGAATAGATTTTGAAGCGGCGGTCGGCGAAGACAAAATGTTAAAAATAAAGAATCTTTTATCCACAGTACTATCAGTATACGGTTCGGGCAGTATGAAAATGTCGGCCGCTGAATTGAAATATGGTCAAACTGGACCAATGAAAAAAGCTATTGTCGCCGAACGAGATATCAGAAAAGGTGAAAAACTGAGTTTGAGTAATCTGTGCTTTAAGAGGACGCGGGAAATATCTCCGGTGCAACAGAAAGAATTCGTATCTTTGATTGGCTTGCATGCCGGTCAAAATATAAAGAAAGACGAAATAATAACTTTTGATAAGTTGAAATATAAGTTTGGTAAAACAAAATGAAAATAGGGTTATTAATTACGGCAAGATTGAAATCCAAGAGATTGCCGATGAAAATATTGAAGGATCTGAACGGCAGAACAGTGATTGAGAGGATTATAGACAGGGCTAAAGTGGTAAAAGGGGTGTCTGATATTGTTCTTTGCACTTCAACCAATCCGCAGGACAGGCCTCTTGTTGATATTGCGGCAAAAAACGGCATATATTATTTTGCCGGAAGCGAAGAGGATGTTCTGAATCGAATGTTTTCTGCCGCTAAGTTGTTCAATATGGATTTTATTATTAGTGTGACGGCGGATAATCCTTTGTTCAGTATATATCATGCCGAGCTTGCTATCAAAGAAGCTAAAAAGGGGAAATATGACTATATAAAAATAGAGGGGTTACCTATAGGCGGTATTTGTTACGGGCTTAAAAATAAAGCTCTTGAGGTTGTTTGCAGAGTTAAAGAAGTGATAGATACTGAAATATGGGGGCATCTGTTTAACCAACCGCGAGTTTTTGATGTGTGTGTGCTTCCGGCAAAGGGCAAATACAGACATCCGAACATCAGGTTGACGCTGGATTACAAGGAAGATTATAGGTTTCTGAAAAGGTTGCACAGGGAAATAAAATTCACAGGAGTTCTCAGCCTGGGAAAAGTTATAGATTATCTGGATGAAAACCCGCGGCTTTTAAAAATAAACAATAAATGCGTTCAGAGAAAGTTAACCCCCGGAATAAAAGAAAAGATTGACAGGTTTTACTCACGAAATCTCAAGACTATTTCAGGGATAAAAAAAAGAATATACAAAGGAGAAGCTTAAGCAGGGATTTTTAACACTAACTTAAGGGATATATAATGAATAATTCATGGTTGGTAGTGAGGGATATTTTAGGTTACCTAAAGAGATATTTTATAAGTTTAGCTGAAGCTTATTTAAAAAGTAGCGCCTTTAAAAAATTCGGAATAAGCGATTATAATAAAAAAAGTGATACATTTTTTATTTTCGGCACAGGCATGTCAATTAATGACATGAGAACCGCAGATTTCGAGAAAATAAAAAAATATGATTCATATTCTGATGGTTTGTTTAACACACACTCTTTTACAACAGATATTTATGCGTTTGAGTGTTTTCATGATTTTAATTTAATAGATCATCTTAGTCAGCAGGAAGAAGCGCAATACAGGCCGTTTACTTCTTCGCGGTATTTTGAAGCTTGGAAAAAAGCAATGTCCGGTAAACTATTAAATGGGAAAACAAAAGTTATTTTAACAAGCGATACAACCATAAGAGAACTTGAGCTATCTGAGAATCACGAGATGAAGAGATTTGTTTATAAAGACTTAAAAGATCTGATGTATGTTTACAATTTGATGTCAGTAAGCTGCCGTACTGGCCAGTCACTAATTTTTCTGGATTTGCTTCGTAAAATTATTCCTGATAGACTTTTTATGCAAGTAAGAGGCTCAATTAGCACATTCATTGATTTTGCCGTAAGAAGAAAGTTCGCTAACATCGTTTTGTGCGGGATAGATCTTGATGATGCCGGGAATTTTTATGGCAGTTGGGCCCCCCCATCCGGGAAAAATGGAAAGCATTGGACTTCCATAAGGCAGGATGGCATAATAGGGATTGATGAATATATTAAATTCATTGCAAAAAAGCATAAAAATATTCATTTTTACACGTGGTCGGCAAAGTCAAGATTGTCCGCATTTATGGATGTCTTTTCATGGGAAAAATTAAGCAGTAAAGGGTAATAATTATGAGAATATTTGCCGACGCCGGAACAAAGTTGAGAAATATTGGATTTTCTAAGAGTTTTGTTTACGGATTTCCACTTTTCGTTATTTCTTTTTTCACTTATTTTATTTTTACACGCTTATCTCCGATACCGGAACAACAGAGTGATGCTGTTGGTTACATAGTGGCCGCGAAAGATGTAGCGGCAGGGATAGGCTTCACTTGCGGGGAGGAAACCCTTTCCGCTTCGCGCCCGCCTTTGTTTCCCGCAGTTCTGGCTTTTTGGTTTACTATCACAAAAAATATGACAGTGCAGGCTATGGTAATCCTTCAAATACTTTTTCAAAGTCTCGGGATATGGGTATCGTTTATCCTTTTATCCAGGATGTTTTCCCAAAGAGTTTCTTTTTTGGGAGGTTTATTTATTGCGCTTAATCCATTTTTATTCACTGAACTTGTATACATTTTGCAGGAGCCGATGTTATTATTGTTAACTACTTTTTCTGCGTATTTGACAGTCTGCTGGCTAAGAGACCAAACATATACAAAAGCCGTTCTTGTAGGATTTTTTTGGGGAATCGCGACTCTTGGTAAAATAGTTACAATGCATGCCCCATTGATATTTTGGGTGATGTGGCTGCTGTCGAAACTCTTTAGAAAGTTAAATTGGAACTTATCCTGGAAAAAACTTGTTGTAATATCGGGGATATTTATTCTTACACTTACTCCCTGGACAGTAAGAAACTATCTGCAATTCAATAAATTTATTCTAATTAATGACATGGGAACTGAAATGCACACCGTGTTCTTCCACTCGTCCGGGATATTTGGTAAAACAGCAGGGAATGATTATGTCAAAAATTTAAAACAGCAAGGACTGCCGCCTAAAGAATTCAGAGCAAAAATATTTAAATACATGGCTAGTCATCCCGGAGAAACGTTACTGAAGATAACGCAGAATGTTTTTTCTTTCACCAATGTTTCAAGGGAATGGTTTGGTCACGTTGCCGGGGTGTCTATGAGATGGTATATCTGGATTGTTCCGGCGGTATTAATTCAATTCCCGCTGTATATAGGATTGTTTGCCGGGCTATTATATGAACGGAGAATTGAGATTATGTTCCTATCATTATTTTATTTAGTCTACTGGGCGGGGTATTCTGTTTGCTGGGGTATACCCAGATACGCGGTTCCGGTATATCCGATATTGGTTGCATTAGGGTTGAATGGTTGGCGATATTTGAAGGCGCGCAGAAAAATAATCATCAATAATAAAGGGGAAAATATTTAATTTTTTTGTCCGGTCCAATAAATTTTGTGATATTGATTATAAGTTTGTATTTGGAGGCTGGAATATACATATTAAAATACTTCGTGAAGAATGTCCTTTAGTTTATTTAGCCTCGCCTCGTTCACAAATTGATTGTTCCCGATATAAAAACCATTTTGATGCAAAATATCAGCATTGGAAAAATCGGAATATTTGCCATAGTCTTTAAAACATGGCTGACGCAAAAGATTTCCACTTATAATTGGACGGGTTTCGATCTGGTTATCGAAAAACTTTGATTGTAATATATTTTTATTCATTTTATCCCTAAAGATAAACGGAAAACAGAAAGACGAGAATCCCTTAGAATTACACATGTATATTTTATCTGCAACAAACGCCAATATTTCAATGAATTTTTCATAGTTTTTATTTCTAATTGCAATATAGTTATCAAGGTGTTTTAATTGTTCAATTCCTATTGTTGCATGCAATTCTGTATTCCTAAAATTATAGCCAAACGTGAGAAACAAAAAATTAAAATCAATATCAGGGTATTTTTTTTTATAAATAGAATGTTTTGACGAGTCCAACTCTCTAGCCAACCCGTGTGATCTTTTTAATATAAACAGATCATTCAACTCTTCTACGTCCGTGCATAACATACCACCCTCAATAGTAGTCATGTGGTGGCCCCAATAGAAGCTAAAAGTGCTTGTGGTTCCATGATTACCTATTTTTTTTTCATCAAAAGTAGATCCATGCGATTCGCAACAGTCTTCCAATACAATCAAATTATATTTTTCTGCAATAGATTTTATTTTTGCCATATTAGCAGGCAAACCAATAAGATGAGTTACTAAAATAATTCTGGTTTTTTTTGAAATCACTTGTTCAATAGCATCGTAATTAAACGACAGATCGCATAAATTGATGTCAACAAATACCGGTTTTAATTTAGCTTGTATAACAGCTGTTATATTTGTCGTCCAGGTTACGGCCGGGACAATCACTTCACTATTATCAGGTATGTTGTAATACTCCTTAATGCCATCCATCATAAGTAAATCCGCAGAACTGCCTGAATTAACAAAAACAGAATATTTACATCCCTGCCATTTAGACCATTCTTTTTCAAATAGTTTTACCATAGTGAATTGAGTAAATCGATCTGTAGAATTAATAAAATCAGACAGGCCATTTTTATCACTTTGTTCAAGAATGTTTTCCTGTAATTTCCACATATAATTATCCTCTTAATTCATACAATATTTATTGTAATTCGCAACAAAATCATTATAGGTTTTTGTTAATTCCATGATTAAATCCCCCTTAGTTTTCCAACCCAATTTGGCTGCCCTGCTGACATCTAATTGTTTTTTGTACATACCGTCCGGCTTACTTGTATCGAATTCTATTGTCCCCTCATAACCGGAAATTTCTTTTATCATTTGTGCCAGGTCAGAAATGTAATAGTCTAACCCACTCCCAATATTTATAACATCACTCCCCGAATATTTGTTCATAAAAAACAAACATGCTTCAGCTAATTCATCGGAACACAAAGCTTCTCTTAATACTCGACCGGTTCCCCAGAGTTTTACAAATGGCTTGTTTTCATTTTTCGCCTCATATATTTTTCTAATCAGCGCAGCGACTAAATGTGAATTCTCAAAATCATAATTATCATTTATACCAAATACATTTGAGGGTATAAGACAAATATTGCTTGTTCCGTATTGTTTATTATATGCCTGGCATAGTTCAATACCGGCAAGTTTAGCTATTGCGAATGGTTTGTTTGTTTCCTCTAATTCCCCACTCATCAGACACTCTTCTTTGATTGGTTGATTTGCGTTTTTGGGATATATACAACTGCTACCAAGATACAGCAGCTTTTTTACTTTATTTTTATATGACTCCTCAATAACATTAACTGCCATCGCTATATTATTATAAATGAAATCTGCCGGGTATTTAATGTTAGCCATAATTCCCCCGACAGTACCTGCTGCAAAAAACACATATTCGGGGATTTCGTTTTCAAAAAAAGCAGTTACACTTCCATTGTCTCTCAAATCTAACTCGCT
>VMTH01000128.1 GCA_013791745.1 Candidatus Omnitrophota bacterium | reverse complement strand
GGGATAGGGACAATCTCTGAATTAAAAAGAGTGTGTTTTAAAAGCTACTCCATATCCTTATCTTCATCTTCGTCTTCATCATCTTCATCGCAGCCGCAGTCAAGCGGATGGCCGCAAATCGGACAGCACTCTTCATAATAACGTTCTTCGCAATGCGGACAATAAGCCATAAATCCTCCCCCGGAGACAGGTTGAAACCCGCGTCTCTTCATCACAAAAATAGCAACAAGTTTTTATTCTGAACATTTTAGGATCTGTTGTTTTTAGACAGGCCGGTCTTTAAAAACACTGCAGGCATTTTTCAGACCGCCTCGGTAGCATGCGTTTGCAATGCATTTTTTCAGAAGTCATCATTTATTAATTCCACGCCTTCATCAAGTTCCGGAAAGCGAGATTTCATCAGCATTGTACTAAAGTTTATTCCGTTGGCAAGCCCCCGGAAACCGGGGATTCAGAAAGCCGCGTATGTGTTGCCAAGATGCACGCTGAGACCTATCACGGAAGAAAAAACCAGAGATATAACCCCTCTGTAAAGAGGCTGCCTTCTCATACCCGAAAGCCTCAGCAGAAAAAGACAAGGTACAAGAAGATAAAAAAGCCCGCCTTTCATTATAACAATGACCACAAGGGCGCGCTCAACAACGCCGTAGCTCCTTTCAAATCTGGACAGTTCATCGATCTCGACTTTATAAACGCTCTTGTCCATATAGTACAGCAGCACCACCCCGCCCCAGCCGGCGAGGATGGCCCCTGAAACAATATTCATAAAAGAGGTGTCGTTATAGAGTATCAGCCATTCGGCGGGGAGCAGGCTTCCATAATAAGCCGCATCCGCCGAAAAAGGGAAAAGCAGCGCCAGGAAAATGAAAGCGACATGCAGGATCTGGTCTATAAGAAAATATGAGATCTTGTCATCTTCCGGGTTTTTCCAGAGATTCACCTTCGTGTAATCCTGATAACTGTGGACGGCTATGAGCAGGATTATATAAGCCCAGAAAGAATATAACCTCAGGCTCCCGAGAAAAAATAACACCGTCACAGCGGCATGTATGACGCTGTGGATAAGACAACCCATGTAGCTTCTTTTCTTCCACGCGAATATGCCGTCAAACTGAAGCGGAAAATCCGCTATGACATGCGCTAAGAAAAGTCTGGCTAAAGCTGCCATTTCTGCTGCTTGAGCCTGTTTTTCATAAGCTCCTCCTGCTTCGTCCTCAAATTGATTATGACAGGGTTTATCATATTACAGATCGTGCCCACGAGTATACTGTCTTCAAGGGCGGGGTCTTTTTCAGCCGAGAGAGCTATAAAACCCATAAGCCCGTCTTCCGCTCCTATGGGCGCGAAAAAGCGCATGCCGGGCGCCTCTTTCACATTGCCGTCGCAGAAAGTCTCTCCCGATGCGAGCTTCCGTACAAACGGCGCTTTGCCGGAAACAGCACTCTCTTCCCCGGCGGGAATGCTCGAGATGAGATCATACTCATCCTCGTACATGCTGCGCATATACACAGCCGCCCCGGAAACAGAGAGCGAATTAATGATCTCCGGCAGGATCTTCTCCGCCAGCTCCCCGACGCTGCCGCAGGATGCCATGATCCTGGCTGTCTGATAGAGCGTTGTGAAATACCTGTCCATGTTCCGGAGCCTTGATGACGATATCGCCAGCATCTTCATGAGGATGCTGAAACTCTTACGCGGCTTGTCCGAAAGAAAACTCTCAAAGGCCTCTCCTTTTATGCTGAGAATATCGCAATCCATAGGAGCGAAAGCATCCGCCGAGCGGGGGGCGTTTTCAAAAAAAGACATCTCGCCGAAAATATCTCCGGCGCGCAGCACCGCTATGGTCTTGAAACCCGAGGATATTTTTTTTCTTATGCGCACCTCGCCGCTGACAAGAAAATAAATGTCCTTGCCGGTGTCTCCCTCGGAGAAAATGAGAGTTTCCTTCGTATATGTTTTTATCTCCGAGATCGCCGCGAGCGCCTCAAGCTCATCCGCATCCAGCGCCGCGAAAAGAGGTATGCCCTCAAGCTTCTTTTTCAGCATCAGAACTTCCTCACCTTTTTTTCGGCTTCCGCCGTCGAGGCGGCTTCAGCCGCCTGCCCCGTGGTCTTTATTTTGATCTTAAGGTCGTTCGGATTATTGCTTATGCCCATCGCCTCTTCCTCGCTTATCTTATCCTCAGTGATGAGGCGGAACAGAGACTGGTTGAGCGTGGCCATTTTATAGAAAGAGGCGGAGTCCGCTATAAACTGCTGTATTTTCCCCGGCTGGTTCTCTTCTATGGCCCTGGCGATCACAGGGGTGTTGATCATTATCTCGAGAGCGGCGACACGGCCATGGCCGTCCTTGGTCCTGCAGAGCCGCTGCGAGACAATTGCAACAAGCGAAAGCGAGAGCTGATGGCGCACAACATCATGGACATCGCCAGGAAAAGAATCAACAATTCTTTCTATTGTCTGCTTGGCGTCATTTGTGTGGAGCGTGGAAAAAACAAGATGGCCGGTTTCGGCGGCGCTCAGAGCGATTGAGATAGAAGATGCGTCCCTCATCTCTCCCACGAGTATAACATCGGGATCCTGCCGCAGCGCTCTTTTGAGCGAACTCTCCCACGAGGCGGTATCCATGCCTATTTCGCGCTGATTCACGATGGACAGGGCGTCTTTGTGAACGAACTCTATGGGGTCTTCCACAGTTATTATGTTGAGTTTTTCGGTTTTGTTTATCTCGTTTATCATCGTCGCCAGCGTCGTTGATTTACCCGAACCCGTGGGGCCGACGACAAGGACAAGGCCGTTGGGTTTCTTCACTATTTCCTTGAGAACCTGCGGAAGCCCCATTTCGTCTATGGATGGAATATCCTCCGGTATCAGGCGGAACACGCCGCCGGGTGTGTTCTTCTGGAAAAAAAGATTTCCTCTGAACCTGCCCATCCCTTCTATCGCCACGGCAAAATCATATTCCTTTTCTTCCACGAAGCGGAAATATTTTTTTTCACCGACGGCGGATTTAAAAAGATCCTCGATCTCCACCGCGCCTAAGGGCGCTTCCTCACTTTTCGTCAGTTGGCCGTTTACCCTGTATATGGGCGGCTGGCCGCATTTCAGATGCAGATCGCTGCCGTGAAGCGCCACAAGTTCTTTTAGATAATCGTTAAGCTCGCTCATATTCCTTACTCCTTAGAATTTTATCCTAAAACTCACTCTTTGTGAAGAAGCAAATAGTGACACTGTAGAAACCCCTTCAAAAAAATTATTAAACGCGGAGGAGCGCATGTTCAAAACGACCTTTTGGCGGGTCCGGCGCCGCCGGATCCGGGCACGCCTGCCGACATTCCTCCGGGAGCCCGTCCAATGGAGGCGATATACTGATTCATCATTTCCGGGTTGCCGGATTTCGCCAGCGCCGCCTCCTTGGTTACTTTTCCCGCCTTTACAAGCTGGGCGAGGGCTTTGTCCATGGATATCATGCCGAATTTCATCCCGGTCTCAAGAGCGCCGTAAATGAGATGGGTTTTACCGTCTCTTATGAGGTTGGCCACGGCGGGGGTAACGATGAGGATCTCTCTGGCGGCCACGCGGCCTTTTCCGTCGGGCGTCGGCAGGAGCTGCTGCGTTATCACCGCTTTGAGCGTCACCGACAGCTGTGTCCTGACCTGAGCCTGCTGGTGGGAGGGGAAAACATCTATGATCCTGTCAACCGTCTGGGGGGCGTCTGTGGTGTGAAGAGTCCCGAAAACAAGATGGCCGGTTTCGGCTATGGTCAGAGCCGCGCCTATTGTTTCAAGGTCCCGCATTTCCCCGACGAGAACGATATCGGGGTCTTCCCTCAGCGCCGCCCGCAGGGCGCTCGTGAAACTGTTGGTGTGGGCGCCCACCTCCCTCTGGGTAAAAACGCAGCCCTTTGACTGATAGACGAATTCTATCGGGTCTTCTATGGTGAGGATGTGATCCTTCCTTTCCTTATTGATCGTTTCGAGCATCGCCGCGAGAGTCGTGGATTTACCCGAACCCGTGGGCCCTGTGACGAGCACCATGCCCCTGGGATATTTCATGCATTCCATCATGGCCGGCGTGAAGGCCAGCGCTTCCGGAGACGGTATTGCCGAAGATATAACTCGAAGCACCCCGGCGACGCCGTCTTTCTGCATGAGGACATTGACCCGGAAGCGGCTGATATTTTCTATCTGGAAAGAGCAGTCAAGCTCGTGGTGCTCCTCAAACTGGCTCTTCTGATCGTCGAGGAGCATTCCGTATATAAGCGTTTTTGTATCATCTCCCGAAAGAGGCGTGTCCTGATATTCGGGAAGCGGGATCATGGCACCGTTTTTCCTGACCATCACGGGTTTTTTCGGCACAACATGAATATCGGAAACCCCCATCTTAACCGCCGCCGTCAGAATGTCAATCATATCCATAAAGCCGAACCTCCCTTTAACTCAAATCTATCAGCCTGTGGGATAAATCCTCTGTTTCAAGTATAACCACGGATTTTTTTCCCAGAAGCCATGAACCGCATTCGCCGGGATTGATTATCAGCGCACCGCCCGATTTTCTTATGTCGGTTTTGTGCGTGTGTCCGTATATGACAATGTCATAATTGCCTTTAGATGCTATATCCTCAACAAAATCCGGCACATGCACCATGAACACCCTTCGTCCGCCGCAGGCGCCGCTGTAAAAATCATAAAATTCCGCCAGCCCCCTGAATTTCTCCCTGAGGTATGCCCTCTCGCCGTCATTGTTGCCGAAAACGGCTATCATGGGACATTTGAGTTTTCTGAATTCGGCATGCGTTATGGGGGAGATCATATCTCCGGCGTGAAAAACCTTCTCCACCTTCTCGAGGTTAAAGATTTTCACGGCCTCGGATATCGCCGGCATGTTTTCATGCGAATCCGACATTATCCCTATCTTCACATATCCCCCTTTCTCACGATTTCCGACGCGTTATCAAAGGCTTTTTTCAACACCTGCGCGGGATCCGAAAACCGCGCGGCGCCGAGTATCTCCAGCATAAACACACCCTTAAAACCGCATTTATGCAGCGCCGCGGCGAATTTCTTCCAGTCTATTTTACCGTCACCCGGAGGAAGATGGGAAGAATAATCTCCGGAATTATCCGACACATGCAGCGCCATCAGGCGCGGCGCCATTTTCTCAAGATATTGATCCGGCGGCTCTATCAGGTTCGCGTGTCCGGTATCAAGGCATATCCCCATGTGCTCTTTGGGAAAATCCTTTATTATTTCCATGAGGTCCTGCGCCCAGCCCCCCAGAAGATTCGGGGAGGGGTTTTCGCAGGCGATCTTCACCCCGTGGAGCATGGCGTTATCAAGGATATCGGCCAGGCTTTTTTTTACCTGGCTGATTTTCTTTTCCACGAAAGCCCTGTCCGTCAGCGGCAGGGCCTTCACCGCCGGATGAACGACGAGATACCCCGCTTTGAAAAATTCACACAGCACAACGGCTTTTTTTATTTCGCTCACAGCTATGCTCCTCTGTATCTCATCAACAGAGGAAATATCAAGATTACCGCTGAAAGGCGCGTTCACGGAACATATATTCATTTTTTTAAGAGACGCCATCGTCTTGATCTTGACCAGCACATCTTCGTCGTTATAATCAAAGTGGGTGTTTTTCCCCCAATCCCCCGCTCCGGCCCAGATCTCTATATTCTGGAAACCGGCCCGGGCGAACTTATCAAGGCAGGGGAAAATATCCTTGTGATAAAAAAGCCCTGTGGAGATGCCTATTTCCATTATCTGTTCTCCTCAACGGCTTCAGCTATGAGTTTGTTATACAGCCGTATATATTTTAAAGCGGATTTTTGCCACGAAAATCTCTGTCTCATGCAGCGCGCGGACAATTCCCTGAAGAGAGCCGGCCGGGCATAAATGCCCATGGCTTTGCGCAGAGCCTTTTCAAGAGCGGCGGAACTGTAATCCTCGAGCAGAAAACCCGTGCCCGTTTTCCTGTGGGGAGAATATTCGGATACCGTGTCCAGGAGCCCGCCCACTTTGTTGACGACAGGAACGGCGCCGTATGAAAAAGCTATCATCTGCCCCAGGCCGCAGGGCTCATACTGCGACGGCATAAGGAACAGATCACTTCCCGCGTAGATCCTGTGCGCCAGATCGTTGTCAAAATCAAGGCGCAGAGCGAAATTTTTAGGAAAGCGTTTCGCCAGCACGCTCAAAACACGATGATAATGGACATCCCCCGTTCCGAGCATCACAAACTGTATTTTGCCGGAGATCAATCTTTGAAGGGCCGGCACCATTATATCCATGCCCTTCTGCATGGCAAGACGCCCCACAAAACTGACGAGCATCGCGTCAGTCTGAGGAAGGCCCATTTCCTTCTGCAGAGCTTTCTTGCATTTTTCTTTGCCTTCAGGAGAAGTCGCGCTGTAAGATGCGGCTATCGCCCTGTCAGAAGAGGGATTCCAGAGGCCGTAATCAAGGCCGTTCAATATGCCCTTGAAATAAGGGCCTCTTTTTTTCAGAAAATATTCCAGGCCGCAGCCGAACTTTTTCGTCTTCATTTCTTTAGCGTATGTGGGGCTCACCGTTGTAACCGCGGTTGCGCTGCTGATACCGTAGGCGAGGCTGTTGAACCTGCTGCCGTAAAGCAGTTCGCTCTTTTTAAGCCCCGAGTACTTAGCTGATTTCGCTTCGTATTCGCCCTGATACGCGAGATTGTGCACCGTGAGCACAGTCGGCACGGGCGATTGCCCGTTTAAAAGAAATTTCGGCAAAAGAGCTGTTTGCCAGTCGTTCAGATGTATTACATCCGCTTTTATCTTTAAACTTTTCAGAGAATGGAGGACAGCTTTCTGAAAAAAAATGAAACGCGGGGCATTGTCCGGATAATCGCCGGTTAAAGAACCATAGATCCCCTCGCGGTCAAAAAAAACTTTCTGTTTTATAAAATAAAAATTCACCCCTTTTTCTTCTTTTCCGCAGACCTCATACTCGTACGTTCTGCCGCCGAATCGCAAAGAAAGTTTCTTTATTTTTTTAATCCCCGCCTTTTTAGACTCGACAACCCCGTACAGCGGCATAAAAACATTTACTTTGAGCCCCGCAGCCGCAAGCGCGTCGGGAAGAGCCCTTCCCACATCGGCGAGGCCGCCGGTTTTGGCGAAAGGCACCACCTCGGATGAGAGAAAAACGACTTCCATGATCTACGACATCTCCCTTTTGAGCATCTTATATATTTTTTCCGGAGACGAGGGCGTCACGCGCGTGGCGGCAAGAGTTGTCATAAAATTGGTATCTCCCTTCCAGCGCCCGACTACGTGCGTGTGTATGTGAGACGCGAAACCCGCGCCGGCGGCGGCGCCCTGATTCACGCCTATGTTAAAACCTTCGCAACGAAAAAGTTTTTTCATCGCGGTAACCGCTTTAACGACCATTGCGGCCATCTCCGAGGTTTCATCAACGCTGAGCTTCGTCACATCTCCTATATGTCTATACGGCGCGGCCATCACATGAGCATTTGTGTAAGGGAAAAGATTCAGCATGAGAAAGCATTTCTCGCCCCTCATGACAACAAAATTTTCGCTGTCTTTTTTCGCCTTGGCAGCCTTACAGAAAATACACCCGTCCTGTTTCATGTCAAAATATTTGTCTCTCCACGGCGCCGCTAAATGCTTCATTCAGGAGTTAAGAAGTTTTTTGACGAACTTTTTCAGAGCCCAGCGCTTGAAAAAACCCTCTGCGATAAATTCAACCCCGTAAGAAAAAGTCCCCGTGGAACGGGACACTCTCCTGACGACGGCGTCTATCACATATTCTTTATCATCTTCCATTTTAAAAACAAGGTTTATCCTGTCTCCGAGGTTAAACCGGTATGTGGATTCCAGCCCGGCGCCTCCTGCGCTGATATCCGTCAGACAAGCCCGGCAGGCCGGCTGAAAAGCGCCCGGCTTATACACGTCCAGAAGCAGGGTATCTTTTATTCTGTCATATTTTCTATGCGATTGCTTTATGCCCATAGCCAAATTATATACAAGAAACGGGTTTTAATGCAAGTTGATATTTATCACACAAGCGGGAAATCGCCGGGCCTTGATTTTTATGAGGTAATTTACTATTCTGCTGTTAATTATGGCTGAACAAACATTGGTGATTATTAAACCGGACGGGCTGAAGAAATCCCTCACAGGGAATATTCTCACGCGCCTCTCCGAGGCAAAACTGGAGATCGCCGCGGCAAAAGCCGTCTGTGTGAGCCGGGAACTGGCGGGCGAACATTACTGCCACATGAAAGACAAACCCTTTTTTGACGAATTGCTTGATTACCTTATGGGCAATCTCCACGGCAGAAAAAAAGTCCTCGCGCTGGTTTATCACGGGGACAACGCCATCGGCCTCGTGCGCAACATCTGCGGCGGCACAAACCCCGAATCAGCCGACCCGACCTCAATACGCGGATCATACGGCAGGATCACCACAAAGGGCCTTTTTGAAAATATAATACACGCGTCATCCTCTCCCGAGGAAGCGGAAAGAGAGATCAAGCTCTGGTTCAAACCCGAAGAACTGGTTTACCGCATCTATCCGGTAGAGACGGAAGAAAAGGTCACAAAAACGCTCGTCTGGGCGTAATTAAGTCAGCCCCCGGTATTTGTCTTTTCCGGCGATATGGGTGCAAAGTCTATTTTACCGTCTTTTACCACGGCTTTTAATTTCGCTCCGGTGGAGAGCCCTGATGATAATATCCGCTCCGAGAGGGGGTCCTCAACAATATCCTGTATCGTTCTTTTCAAGAGACGCGCGCCGCTGGATTTATCAAAACCTTTTTCGGCAAGGAACTCTTTCGTTTTCTCATCGAATTCAACGCTGATATTTTTCTCATCAAGACGCTTTTTCAATCGCGCAAGCAGCATGTCCACGATTTTCAGGACATCCTCTTTTGAGAGATGCCTGAACACGACAGCGGCGTCTATCCTATTGAGAAATTCCGGCCGGAAATATTTTTTCAGCTCTTCTTTTATCTCATTTTCCATTTCCTTGAAATCATACTCGCTCTTTTCGGCGAAACCCATGCTCCTGTTTTCGCCGGCGCTTTTAACTCCCAGATTACTCGTCATGATCAAAACGGTATTTTTAAAATTCACCCTGTGTCCGAGCGAATCCGTCAGAAAACCCGAATCCATTATCTGAAGAAGTATATTGAACACATCGGGATGCGCCTTCTCTATCTCATCCAGCAGAATGACCGAATACGGCTTGCGGCGCACAAGGCCTGTCAAAAGGCCCCCTTCGTCATAACCCACATAACCGGGAGGCGCCCCCACGAGGCGCGAGACGCTGTGCCGTTCCATATACTCGGACATATCCACCCTTACAACGGAATCCTCGTCGCCAAAGAGGAACTTCGCCAGGCATTGCGCCAGATACGTCTTGCCCACTCCCGTGGGACCGAGAAAAATAAACGAACCTATCGGACGGCCGGATTCATGCAAACCCGTCCGCGCCCGGCGCAGAGCCCTGGAAACAACGCTAATGGCCTCATCCTGGGAAACAATGTCCTTGTGAAGCTCCTTCTCCATATTTAAAAGCCTCTGGGATTCTTTTTCCGTCAGCTTAAAAACAGGTATGCCCGTCACGCCCGCGACAATCCGCGCCATGTCCTCGGCGGTCACCTCTGTGACTGTTTTATCTCCCTTGTTTGCTTCTTTTATTTTCTGGAGCTCGTCCGCAATGCGGGTTTCCTCTTTTTTCAGCAGCGCGGCTTTCTCAAATTCCTGGCCCGATATGGCCTCGGCTTTTTCCGAGCGTATTCCCTTGAGCTTTTTCTGCAATGCCATGAATTCAGGGGATCGCTCCGATTTTTTTATCCTGATCTCGCTGCCCGCCTCATCCACAAGGTCAATGGCCTTGTCCGGAAGGAACCTGTCGGTTATATATCTGTCCGAAAGCTGCGCGGCCGCCTGAAGCGCCTCATCGCTGTAACTGACGCCGTGATAGGCCTCGTATTTATCCCTGAGGCCTTTCAATATCTCAATCGTCTCCTCCACCGTCGGCGCGTCGAGCATCACCGGCTGAAAGCGCCGGGCCAGAGCCGCGTCTTTCTCTATGTATTTTCTGTATTCATTCAGCGTGGTGGCCCCGATGCACTGCAGCTCACCCCGGGCAAGAAGAGGCTTGAGCATATTTGCGGCATCCATCGGCGCGCCTTCCGCGGAGCCGCTGCCCACGACAAGATGGAGCTCGTCTATAAAAAGTATTATCTGCCCTTTTTCTTTTTTTATCTCATCCAGCAGTTTTCTCATCCTGTCCTCAAACTCGCCCCTGTATTTGGTGCCGGCGACAACAGAGCCCATATCAAGAGACACCACTCTCTTGCCGTGAATTATCTCCGGCACGCTCTCGCTGACGATGTGCTGGGCTATGCCCTCCACGACGGCCGTTTTCCCGACGCCCGGATCCCCTATGAGAACCGGATTGTTTTTGGTGCGGCGGCAGAGTATCTGTATGACCCTCGATACCTCTTTTCCCCTTCCCACTACGGGATCCAGCTCGCCGTCACGCGCGGCCTTTGTGAGATCCCTGCTGAATTTATTGAGGAGCGGCGTTTTGACCGGCGGCGAAAAAGCCGTATTTTTTTCCGGAGAGGGAGAAAAAATTTCTCCGGTATCGGGCGATTCTTTCAGGTAATCCATCACCGCATCGTAGGAAACACCCGCAGATCTGAGAACCTGCGCGGCGATGCCGCTGGCCTCGCCGAGCACCGCCAGGAGTATGTGCTCGGTGCCCACGAAGGGCTGGCCCAGGGCCTTGGCCTCAACGGATGCGCCGTTTATTATCCTTTTGGCACGCGGAGAAAAAGGAATCGGCCCCAGCCGTATAAGATTGTCTCCCTCGCCGAGAAGGTTCTTTATATCCCTGATCATATCGTCTGCTTTGACGCCCAGCGCCGAGAGAATCTGCACGGCTATTCCGTCACTGAGCATCAGAAGGCCAACGAGCACATGCTCACTCCCTATATAGGAATGATTCATGTCTTTCGCGGCCCTGTCAGCGTTGGCCAGCACCCGCTGGGCCCTTTTCGTAAATCTGTTATCCATTTTTCACCTTCCCGTCCAGCTTAAACTGCGTGAAATAAACCCTGCCCCAGAAATGCGCGGCCTGCACGGCGTCATACTTTATCCAGTCTATCCCCGTAAAACGCTCTTTGTCATACCAGCGGTACGACGGATCGTTATAATACTCGCCTATGATCTTGAGAGCGCCCTTGAGTTTTCCGGCGCCTAGCGCCGAATAATGGCCTATTATTCCCTGCAGAACCGAGGGCTCCAGCAAAGAAGGGTTGGCCTTTTTCGGGGCAAAATATTTCCTGATCTTTTCCGGCTCGTCGGCAATGTTTAATTTCTCCGGCGCGGCGTTCTCAAACTCCCTGTGCAATTTTCCCGTCACGCTTTTTTTATACTCGCTGAAAAGTTTCAAAAAACCTTTATCCGAATAATCAAGCGCGGGTGAGAAATCGCGGAAAAGACTGACAGCTTTCCCCGCGTCCCACATACAGTCGAGCACTTTTGATATAGACATGTGTTTTCTCCTGACTATGTCCGCGGCGGGCAATCTTCCTCCATAGTAGAGTATGTTCTTCTGATGTAAAGACGCTATAACCCTGAACACCCTCATGAATAGCGGGTGCGCGTACTGCGTTATGTCCGATGAAAAACCGTCGTGGCGAACGCCTCCGGCAGGAGGTGAATCTGAAATTGTCATGTCTATCCCGTCTTTCGCACGCGGCATCTCCTGTCTTATTTTTTGTGTAAGATATTCAAGCAGTTTTCCCGCGCAGTCGTAGGCCCGGCCGTCTTCTTCCGGTACGGGTTTTGAACGCTTTACATCACCGGGCACAACCCGGGAGTATTTTTCCCTCAGGCTTTCAGCTATGAAACCCTCTTCCGCGAGCGCTCTGAAGATAGCCGATTTTTTTGAGATCTTCATCCAGTAGTGATAACCCGACGCGGTGGTATCGAGGATATAATTGATGCCGTAGCCGGAAAGCATGGAGCTTATCTCTTTTATAAAGGGCTCCATCCATGAAAAAACTTTGCGCTGATGCCTGTAAATATAGGACCTCTGTTTTTTGTTATAGTATTCAAGATCCCAGAATATATAAAAAGCATCGCCTGTGGAAACAGCCGGCCTGTAAATATCAAGCCCCTCGTCCATAAATTCGTCCAGGGCGGATACCGGCGAGATCTTCACGGGAAAATGCCATTTCTGATTTTTCAAAAAAGGTCCGCTTCCGACGGCAAAAGCGGCGTCATTGAACTGCCCCTTTATCACATCCCTTATCACGGGGCTGCCATAATATTCCTTGTAAAATTTTTCTGTAGTCATACTTCTTCAAATAGCCTCATATTCTTCCTCATCATCATGTATTTCAACTCTTTCATCTTCACCACCGACATATACGGCACGTACTGCCGGCCTATAGACTCCGGCCTGCCCGGAAGTTCGCCGTGGCAATCGGATCCGCCCGTGACGAGAATGCCCATTTCTTCCGCCCATGACCTGTATTTCTGAATTTCCTCCGGCGAATGCCCCGGATAATAAACCTCTATGCCTTTAAGGCCTTTTTTGACGAGATACTGCGCGATTTTTTTTGTGGGAACGCCGAATTTCGGATGCGCGAGCACAGGGATCCCGCCGATACTGATTATCATATCGATCGCCTCTTCGGGAAGAAGCCTCAAACGCTGCGCGAAAGCCGGCCGGCCCCTGATCAGGTATTTTTGAAAAGCGTCATCTATGTCCCTGACATAGCCTCCCGCCACAAGAGCTTTCGCTATATGTATTCTTCCGACGCTCCCGTGCCCCTCCATTTCAAAAATGACCTTTCTGTCTATGGGGATCCCCATACCGTTAAGTTTATCGCAGATCACATGAGCCCTTTTAATACGGGCGCCGCGGAAAAGCGAAAGTTTCTTCTGGAAATAAACCGTTCTCCAGTTTATGTAATAACCCAATATATGTATCTCGTCATGCTTGTCGCTGAAGCCCTGCGTTGAAAGCTCAATGGCGGGGATCACCTCCACGCCGTAACGGGCCCCGGCGAGAACCGCCCTCTCCACACCATCTGTCGTGTCATGATCGGTGAGAGCGATGGCG
Organism: Candidatus Omnitrophota bacterium; assembly: GCA_013791745.1. Taxonomy (NCBI): domain Bacteria; kingdom Pseudomonadati; phylum Candidatus Omnitrophota; species Candidatus Omnitrophota bacterium. Next base: position 2,992 of record VMTH01000128.1, on the reverse strand, counting down.
CTGAGCCCGACGACACAGGCCCTTCTTATCAGCTCTTCAGGGCTGTAAAAACCGTCGGAGAAATAGGTGTGCAGATGAAGGTCCACGCGCATCTGTTTGCGGAGAGCCTCCGCGTTTGCTTCGTTGGCCGCACTCACAGCAATTCGGCGGCAAGCCTCGCCAGGGGGCTGCGTTCGGATGTCACAAAAGTCATGCTGGAGAACACCTCCTGCCCCTTGAATCTTTCTATGATGTATGTCAGCCCGTTGGAAGAGGCGTCAAGATAAGGATTGTCGATCTGGTAAGGATCTCCGGTCAGCACTATTTTTGTATCCTCTCCCGCGCGGGAAACAATAGTCTTCAGCTCGTGGGGAGTGAGATTCTGCGCTTCGTCAACGATCATAAATTGTTTGGGAATGCTCCTGCCTCTTATGTAGGTCAGGGCCTCCACCTCTATTTTCCCCGAGGAGAAGAGCCAGTCCACCTGCGATTCAAGGTCTTCTCCTCCCATTTCGCCTTTGCCGGAGGCGGAAACAAGAAATTCCAGATTATCGTAGATAGCCCTCATCCACGGCGCGAGCTTTTCTTCTTTAGTACCCGGGAGATAACCTATATCCTTACCCATCGCTATGACAGGCCGGGATATCAGGAGCTTCCGGTAGGCGTTGTCATCAAAAACTTTTGACAAACCGCCGGCGAGCGCCAGCAGAGTTTTTCCCGTTCCGGCGATACCGAGGAAAGCCACAAGTTTTATTTTGTCGTCCAGAAGACTTTCTATCGCGAAGGTCTGCTGCACATTTAGCGGCTTCACCCCCCAGAGCATGCTCTTGGGCTGAAGGAGCTTCACCGCCTTGCCTTTCTTGAATCTCGCCAGGGCTGTCTGTTTGGGATCGGCGGCATTCTTCATTATCAGATACTCGTTCTCCATGAATTCGCCCTCCGGCACGATCACGCCGTCCGAATAAAATTTATTTATTCCTTCCGGGCTCATTTCAATTTCCCTCCAGCCGTTATAGAGCTCCGAGAAATTGACTTTCATCGTCTCATAATCCTCGGTCTCAAGGCCGAGGACCTGAGCCTTTATCCTCATATTTATGTCTTTTGAGATAAAGACAACGCCGCCCTCCGTTTTGTTAAGGTGCACAGCGAAAGAAAGGATCGTGTTATCGGCTTTTGAGGCGAAAGAATCCGGCAGTTTTTCTCCGGAGCCTATCAGCACCTTCACGGTGCCACCCTCCCTGCTCTGCACACCCTGGACGAGGGAACCCCTTTTCCTCAGCCCGTCAATGCGGCGGGAGGCGCTTCGGGCGCTCTTGCCCCTCTCGTCATGGAACTTCTTCAAACCGTCCAGCTCCTCTATGACGGTGATGGGAAGGATGACATTGTTGTCGCCGAACGAAAAAATGCTCGCCGGATCGTGTATCAGAACATTGGTGTCAAGAACAAAATTTTTAATCATTGTTTCTCCCCCGGGATAATATTATCCTCTCGATTTTTTAAGCTAGCCATCCGCTTCACCGTTGCGATTATCATAAAAACCGCCATGGCCAGTAAAAGCGGAATTCATCTGTTCTTCTTAAGCTGGGCCGCGGCGGCCGGAGGAACGGCGGAAGACACATCGCCGCCGAGGGATGCGACTTCTTTGACAATGGACGAGCTCAAATAAGCATATTTGGCGTCAGTCATGAAAAAAACGGTCTCGATATCCGGGGCAAGCTCCCTGTTCATGAGCGCCATCTGGAATTCATACTCAAAATCGCTCACGGCACGCAAGCCCCTGACTATTATACCGGCTTTGATCGTTTTCATATAATGAACCAGAAGGCCTTCAAAAGAATCGACTTTCACCTTTCCAAGGCCCTCGCGGACAAGGGATTTTTTCAACATGGAAATTCTCTCCGCGACGGTAAAACGGGTTTTTTTGGAAGGGTTGTTTATAACGGCTATCACCACTTCGTCAAAAACCGATATCGCGCGCTTTGCCACATCTATATGCCCCATGGTCACGGGGTCAAAACTTCCCGGATAAACAGCTTTTATCTTTCCGCTTTTTAATTTTGTTTTTTTCATGATCTCAAATTCAGGCTTTCCTCAATTCATCCTTGTTTACGCTCTCAAGGAACATGCTGTAAAAATCGCTTTTAAGCTTTTTTTCAAAAGATTCTCTCTCTTCGAATTTATCATATAATGGATCCGCGACATATACTTTAGCGCCGGTTTTAACGGCGATACAGATCGAGTCGGAGGGCCGCGCGTCAATTTCCGTCTGAGAACCGGCGCGCTCGATGTATATGCTGCTGTAGAAAGTATTATCAACAACCTTGGAAATAAGGATATAATCCACCCTGCCGCCGGATGCGTTTATTACATTTTTCAAAAGATCGTGCGTCATCGGCCTTTTAAAAGACTCTCCGTCCAGCGCGCTCTGGATGGCCTGCGCCTCAAAAACCCCGATCCAGACCGGCATCACCCTGCTCTTATCCTTAGTGATCAGTATAACCATGGCGGAAGCCGAGACAAAATCAAAAAAAACTCTCATTACCTCAACTTCTTTCATCCGTCCCGCCGCGCGGGAGGCGCCTGCTCCTGTATCTTCAAGGAGATGTCCTTCCTGCTTCCCGCCCTGATAGTGAATTTTATCGTGTTGAAGAATTTATCTATTTCCGAAAAGGCCGCGCCGGACAACTGCGCCCTTGAGGGGTCGATTCCCTTTATTTCAAAATTTACCATGGCGTACATCATGTCTTCCGGCGAGACAATCCTTATGGACAGAGCTTTATCCGGGGATTCCTTCTTTATTTTATAGAAATTCCTCCAGAAACCTATGAATTCCCCGCCCTCCAGCTCTATGCTGTATTTATCGGTTTTGAGCTCCCTGCTTCCCGCCACACTTCTGTCATAGGAAAAAACCCTCACCATTATCACGACCATGAGCGCGAAAAGAGGAAGCGCCGTCACAAGCCATATCTTATCTGTTTTAGTCATTGCAAATTATGATAGCAAAAATTATAAT
>VMTH01000127.1 GCA_013791745.1 Candidatus Omnitrophota bacterium | reverse complement strand
TGCCAGAGCCATCTTCCCGAAAACTACGGTGATCTAACGGTCGTGATATCCGATTTCAATATAAACGGCAAACGCTATATCTGCGGTGTGCTGGGTTCCAAATACATGGATTACATGCGCGTCCTGCCGCTGGTCAAAGGCACGGCCGGCGAGATCGCGAAATATCTTACGGAGGTTTTCTGATGATGAACGATAAACATAAAGCGCACGGCAAAGAACAGGAAAAAGCTGATATACAAACAACAGAGGAAGAAGAAAGCTCTCTGACCTGCGAGGCAAAAGAAAAGATAGAAGAGCTCAAACTGCTATCCCTTTCGCTTAAACAGGAAAAGGAAAAAGCCGATAATTATTACAGCCAGCTCATCTCTCTGAAAGCCGAGTTTGACAACTACAGAAAACGCCTTGAAAAAGAATCCGCGCAGATGGCTTCTTACGGAAAAAAGAGCGCGATCAAAGAGTTTCTGCCCGTGATGGACAATGTACTGCGCTACGAAGAATCTTTGTCGGAGGGGGAGCCCGCGGATGTGGAAGGGCTGGAGCTGATAATCAAGGATCTGAAAAAAGCGCTCGTGTCATTGGGCGTCAGACAAATGGACTGTATGGGGAAGGAATTCTCCCCCCACATCCATGAGGCCGTGTTCAAGGAAAAAACCAACGATTTCAAAAACAACACGATCGTAAAAATAGTGGGCAACGGTTATTATCTCGGAGATGAGGTGATCAAACCGGCGATGGTCGCTGTGGCGGAAAATATGCCGGAAGAAGGATCCGAAGATGCCGGGGACGCATCAAATGACAGCAATGGCGAATAACAGGGCGCCGGCCGCGATGAATAAAGAGCGGCGACCAAGCCCGAAGGGCGAGGGAAAGGCACGGGCGCGATGATGAGTGATAGCTTTTTATGGAATGTAACGAAAGAGAATGTTAAGAGGAGGAAAATAAAATGGCGCATGTTTTAGGTATTGATTTAGGCACGACAAATTCCTGTATGGCGGTGATGGAGGGCGGGAAGCCTTCCGTTATACCGAACGCGGAGGGCGCGAGGACGACACCCTCTATCGTGGCTTTCACGGAGAAAGGCGAAGAGCTGGTGGGAATGCTCGCCAAAAGACAGGCTATAACAAATTCCGAAAGAACCGTGTTCTCGATCAAAAGGTTCATGGGCAGAAAGCTCGCCAGCAGCACGATAAACGAAGACAAAAAAAATGTTCCCTACCAGCTCACGGAAGCTTCCAACGGAGATGTGCGCGTGCGCATAAAAGGCAGGGACTACAGCCCTCCGGAAATTTCCGCCAAAATTCTGACAAAGATGAAAAAAGACGCCGAGAGCCATCTGGGCGAAACCATAACGGAGGCCGTGATCACCGTTCCCGCCTATTTTAACGACTCCCAGAGGCAGGCGACAAAAGAGGCCGGAGAAATAGCGGGCCTTAAAGTTTTAAGGATAATAAACGAACCCACGGCTGCGGCGCTCGCCTACGGCATGGACAAGAAAAAAAACGAACTGGTCGCTGTTTATGACCTCGGCGGCGGCACCTTTGACATATCAATCCTTGAGATAGGCGAGAGCGAGGGGGCCTTCACCATAGAGGTGCAGTCCACCAACGGCGACACGCACCTGGGCGGAGACGATTTTGACCACATCATCATCAACTGGCTTTGTGACGAATTCAAAAAAAGCAGCGGGGTGGACCTTAAAAACGACAACATGGCTCTTCAGAGGCTGAAAGAGGCCGCGGAAAAAGCCAAGTGCGAACTCTCAACGGCGCTCGAGAGCGAAATCAATCTGCCCTTTATCACGGCGGACGCGTCGGGGCCTAAACACCTGAGCATAAAACTCACCCGCTCAAAACTCGAACAGTTAACAGGCGATCTCGTCCGCAAAACGATGGAACCCTGCAAAAAGGCTCTCTCCGACGCGAAAGTGAGTGTCGGCGACATCAAGGAAGTCATACTTGTCGGCGGCCAGACACGCATGCCCATGGTGCAGGAGGAAGTGAAAAAATTCTTCGCAAGAGAACCCCACAAGGGCGTCAATCCCGACGAAGTCGTCGCTCTCGGAGCCGCCATACAGGCCGGCATCGTCAAGGGCGATGTCAAAGACGTGCTTCTTCTGGATGTCACGCCGCTGTCGCTGGGCATAGAGACGATGGGGGGCGTGTTCACAAAACTCATAGACAGGAACACCACCATACCCGTCGGTAAAAGCCAGATCTTCTCAACGGCCTCGGACAATCAGCCCGCCGTCACGGTGCATGTCCTGCAGGGTGAGCGACCCATGGCCAAAGACAACAAGTCTCTCGGCCAGTTTGAGCTCTCCGGCATACCGCCGGCGCCCAGAGGCGTGCCCCAGATAGAGGTGAAATTCGACATAGACAGGGACGGTATCCTGAAAGTCAGCGCCCAGGACAAGGCCACGGGAAAATCGCAGGACATCATAATCAAATCCTCTTCCGGCCTGAGCGAGGAAGAGGTGGAGAAGCTCACAAAAGAAGCGAAAGAGCACGAAGAGGAAGACAACAGGAAGAAAAAAATAATAGAAGCGAGGAACGAACTTGACAACCTTGTTTATTCCGTCGAAAAAAGCATCGGAGAGTTCGGTGATAAAGTGTCCGCCGAGCAGAAGTCCGGCATAGAAAAAGCGGCCGCAGACGCCAAGGATGCCCTCAAAACCGACGATGTCGAAAAAATGAGCGCGGCCAAAGATGTCCTTGAAAAAGCATCCCACGCCCTGGCCGCGGAAGCATACAAAAAGACCTCCTCGCAAGAGCAGCCCAATGCCGGAGACGAAGCGGGCGCATCTGATGCCGGGCAGGATAACGGCCCCGGGCAAAAAGACAATGTCGTTGACGCTGAGGTTGAAGAAGACAATGACGCTAAAGACGGTAATAAATGACGGAAAAAAGGGACTACTATGACATCCTGGGCGTAGCGCGTGACGCCGCCGCCGCGGATATAAAATCGGCCTACCGCAAGCTGGCCTTGAAACATCACCCCGACAGGGTCGGGGAAAGTGAGAAAAAAAGCGCCGAGGAAAAATTCAAAAAAATATCCGAGGCATACGCCGTCCTGTCGGATCCGCAAAAAAGGCAACAGTACGACAGGTTCGGCCACGAGGGTATTGACAGCCGCTACAGCCAGGAGGATATTTTCAAAAACGCTGATTTCGGGGATTTCGCCGATATTCTGCGCAGCGCTTTCGGGGGCGGCACGGGAGGTTTTTCTTTCGGCGGAGGAAGAGGCCGCGGAGGCGCCCAGGCGGGACAGGACATAGAAACCCGTATGGTCATAACGCTGGAAGAAGCGTTTACCGGGACAGAAAAAGAAATAACTTACTCGCGGGCAAAAAAATGCGACGCCTGCGGAGGGTCCGGGGCCAAGCCCGGCACCAAGGCCTCGACCTGCCCGCTGTGCAGAGGAAGAGGAGTTGTGACCGAAGGAAGTTTCATCTTTTCCATGCAGAGGCCCTGCCCCGAATGCGGCGGGCGCGGCCAGATAATAAAACACAAATGCCCTTCATGCGCCGGACACGGTCTCGTAAAGAAAAAAGAAAACCTGAAAGTAAAAGTGCCGAAGGGTGTTGTCTCCGGCACATCGCTGAGGGTTAAAGAAAAGGGTTATGAATCGCCGCAGGGCATTGCCGGCAATCTCTATGTGCTGATAGAGGTGCTGCCCCACAAAGATTTTGAAAGGCGCGAAAGTAACCTGTACACCAAAATAGCAATTCCCTTCCCTGTGGCGGTTCTGGGAGGAACGATAAAAGCGCAGGCCATCAACAAAACGGTGCAGATGAAGATCCCGCCGCACTGCCCTGACGGGCAGGTCTTCCGGCTCCGCGGCTACGGGATGCCGCACCTCAACGCCGCCTATTCCGGCGATCTTTTCGTGACGGTGGTGATCCATGTGCCTAAAAAGGTGCCGGCGAAAGCGAAAAAACTTCTTGAAGACTACATGAAGATAATGGAAGAAGAGCAAACACCCTTTTATAAAAATCTTTTTGAATGACACAGTTTTATGTTCCTTCCATAGACGGGGGATTACCGGGCGATGTTGCCCATCACATTGTCAATGTGCGGAGATTCAAAACAGGGGATATCATAAGCATATTTGACGGCAGGGGCCATTCCGCGAAAGCGCGTATAGAGAAAATCTCCAAAAATCCCGCGCGCGCGGAAATAAGCGTGCTGGAAAAATTCACCCACGCCGCTCCGGAAAAAGAAATACGCCTGTTTATCGCGCTGATAAAACCGCCGGCCTTTAAAACCGCCATACAGAAATGCACGGAACTCGGAGTGACCAGGATAAGCCCGCTGCGAACCGCGCGCTCCGCCAGACAGACGGTAAATCGCGAACAAATGGAAAAGATTATCCTAAACGCCTGCGGGCAATGCGGAAGACAGTATGCTCCCTCACTTGACGAAGTCGAAGATTTTTTGATAGGTATTAAGGAATATTCGCAGGATGGCTCTCGCGGTTTTATACTTTTAGAGGGCCGCGAGCCTTTGAAAATCCGTGAAAACACGCAAAATATAGCAATTTTCGCGGGACCCGAGGGCGGGTTTACAGATGGTGAAATAGAGTCCGCTGAAAAAGCGGGACTCGCGCCGGTTTCCGTGGGGGACAACACTCTCCGCAGCGAAACCGCGGTTATTGCCGCTTTGGCGAGAGCAGGAGGATAAATTGCAGAAAAAGATTAAGAAGAAAACCCACAGGGGAGCCGCTAAAAGATTCAGGGTCACCGCCAGCGGCAAAGTGAAGAGAGCCCACGCCTCAAAAAGCCATCTTAACGGCGGAAAGCGGCGAAAAGAGCTCAGGCATCTGAAGAAAAAAGATTATGTGGACAGTACACAGGCAAAACTGATCCGTTCAGTTATATAAAAGGCGCAGGAGGAAAAGGAAAATCATGGAAATAAATGCAAAGAAGCTTCTCGAAGCGGGATCTCACTTCGGTCACAGAAAAAACAAGTGGAACCCCAAGATGAAAAAATATATTTACACGGTGCGCAACAGCATCCACATAATAAACATAGAAGACACCATCAAATTATTGCAGGATGCTCTTGATTTTGTGCAGAAAACCGTCGCGGACGGCGGCACAATACTTTTTGTCGGCACGAAGAAACAGGCACAGGCGGCTATTGAGGAAGAGGCCCAGAGATGCGGAATGCCTTATGTCTCCCACAGATGGTGGGGCGGCCTTTTTACCAATCTGCCGCAGATAAACGACAGTATCGCCAAATACAAAGAGCTTGAAGAAAATATAGAGACCTACGCCCGTCACAAAAAAATGTACGCGAAGATGATGCGCAAACTTGAAAAAATGCACCGGGACCTGAAGGGCCTGAGGAATTTTTACGAACTTCCAGCGGCCGTTTTCATCGTGGATCCGCACATGGAAGACATCGCCGTCCATGAAGCCAGATTGCTGAACATACCCATCATCGCGCTCCTGGACACAGACTGTAATCCCGATCTGATAGATTACCCTATCCCTGCAAATGACGACGCCATAAGAAGCGTTAAGCTCATAACGGCCCTGATGGCGGACGCCGTGCTCGAGGGAAAGGGCGTACCTGTGGCATCCGACGACGCTGACCTCGCGGCGAAAAAAGAAGCTGCCCCTGAAACAGGCGCTGAAAACACTGAACCCGGTGCGGCGAAGCTCGACGACGCAACAGCGCTGGAGATTTAAAATGGAAATAACAACAGATTTGATAATGACACTGCGGAAACGCACAAACGCCGGTATTATGGACTGTAAAAACGCTCTCAAGGAAGCCGACTGTGATATAGACCGGGCCGGCAAAATACTCAGAGAAAAAGGCATACTTAAAATGCAGGCGCGCCAGGACAGGCTCAGTGATGAAGGGAGTATCTATTCTTACATCCATCCCGGCGGCAAAGTCGGCGTGATGGTGGAGATAGCGTCCGAGACCGATTTCGTCGCCAAAAGCGATGACTTCACAAATCTGCTGAAAGAAACCGCGCTCCAGATCGCCGGAATGAAACCCTCATACATACAGAAAGAAGACGTGTCGGAGACCGTTCTTGAAGAGGAAAAGAAACTCCTCCTTAAGGATCTCGACCTCTCAAAAAAACCGCCGGAAATGGCGGAAAAAATCGTGGAAGGCAAGCTCTCCAAATTCTATGAAAGCGCCTGTCTGCTTGAACAGCCCTATTTCCGGGACGAAAAAGTAAAATTCAAGAATTACTTCAATGGCGCCGCCGCTTCTTTCGGCGAAGCCGTAAAAATAACCCGCTTTACCCGATACGAAATCGGACAGTGAAACCGGCTGAGCAGATATGCCCGAACGCTTCGGCGGGGTCGGACACAGGGGAAATGCGCTGAAAAACCGATATGGCTCAGGGGCGCTGAAAGGAGGCACACAAAATGCTTGAATTCCAGAAAGACGCTGAAAAAATCGTAGAAAATCTGAAAGAAGAACTCGGCAAGATAAGGACCTCCCGGGCCTCGGAAGGGATACTGGACACCGTAACGGTGCCGTATTACGGGCAGGAATCGCCCGTCAAAAACTGCGCCGCCATCAACATACCCAATGCCAAAACCATAGAGATCCATCCCTGGGATGTCAAGATGACCCAGGTGATAGCCACCGCTATTTTAAAAGCAAACATAGGTTTCACCCCCCAGGTGACAGGCAACATCGTGCGGCTCTCCATGCCCCCGATGACAGGCGAAAGGCGCGAGCAGGTCTCAAAAATAGTGGGCAGCATCTGCGAAGAACACAAAGTGAGCATCAGAAATCTCCGGCGGAAAAAATTGAGCGAGCTCAACGCTCAGGAGTCTGAGAAAGCGATCTCAAAAGACCAGCTGCGCTCTTCGGAAAAAGATCTGCAGAAATGTGTCGACAATATCATACGAACGCTTGGCGAAATACGCTCAAAAAAAGAAAAAGAAATAATGAGCGAATGATCCCCCGACACATAGCCATCATAATGGACGGCAACGGCCGCTGGGCAAAAGAAAAAAAACTCCCGCGCGTGAAAGGTCACGCCGCCGGGGCGGAAGCCGTCCGCCGGACGGTGGAGGCCTGCCGGGCGATGGGGGTTAAGTGGCTCACCCTTTACGCCTTCTCTACGGAAAACTGGAAGAGGAGTAAAACGGAGATCAATTTCCTCTTTTCTCTTCTTGGTAAATTTCTCGCCGGCGAAGAAAAAAACATGCTGAAAAACGGGATAAGATTTAATGCGATCGGCGACCTGTCCGAGCTGCCGGCGGCTCTTGTAAAAAAAATAACGGCTCTGAAAAAAATAACCGGCGAACTCGACGGACTCACCCTCACGCTCGCCCTTAATTACGGCTCCCGGGATGAGATAATCAGGGCCGTTAAAAAACTTCTGGCAGCCAGGCCGTCAGGTGATGTCGAAAAAACTTTTGAGGATGCGCTCGACACAAAAGGCATGCCCGACCCGGATATCATCATACGCAGTTCCGGCGAGATGCGGCTGTCCAATTTTCTCCTTTACCAGGCCGCTTATTCGGAATTATATTTTACAGGCACTCTCTGGCCGGATTTCGGAAAAGACGAGATACAAAAAGCCGTCAAATCTTATTCCTCCAGGAACAGACGGTTCGGGGGTTATTGATGAAGCAGAGGCTACTGACGGCGGCGGTTGTTATACCCGTGATCCTGGCCTTTATATGGGTGGGGACACTGCCCTTTTTTATAATGGCGGCCGCCATTCTGCTGATCGCCCAGTGGGAATTTTACAGCATCACCGCATCCGGTCAGTTATCGCCTCAAAAAGCCCTCTGCCTTCCAGCGGGTTTTTTAATCCTCGCCGCCGCTTATCTGCGCTCGTCAAATATGCTGCTTTCGAGCCAGAAAGGGATCCCCGCCTTAGTGCTGACTTTCACGCTCGGCGCCCTGCTGATAGGTCATCTTTTCGGAAAAAACATAAGATATTTTATTGAATCCCTCGGCGTATCGCTGGCTGGTTTATTTATGATCCCGTGGCTGGGGAGTTACTTTATCCTCCTAAGGGACATCGCGCCTTACGGCAGGGAATATTTCCTCCTGATGATAGGCGGTGTGTGGATCGTGGATACCGCCGCTTATATCGCCGGGTCAAAATACGGCAGGAAAAAACTCGCCAAAACAATAAGTCCCAACAAAACAGTCATGGGCTTCATCGCCGGGGTAATCGCTGGGGTGGCTTTCGCGTTTGTCTGGGATATTTTCGCCCGGATACAATTTCTCAATGCCCTGGATCTCGTTATCATGGGCATCATTATCGGCATAGCCGGCCAGATGGGCGATCTCATAGAATCAATGGTCAAGCGCGCCGGCCTGGTCAAGGACAGCGGCATCTTATTCCCCGGTCATGGCGGGGCCTATGACAGGATAGACAGCCTTCTGACGGCGGCTCCCTGCCTTTACTACTACATCATACTCTTCGTACGATGAAGAAAACGCCGCCAAAAAATATCTGTCTCCTGGGCTCCACCGGTTCCATTGGCCGGCAGGTTCTGGAGGTTGCGGGGCGGAGTAGGAATTTCAGGATAGTTTCAATGTCCGCGCATTCCAACACGAAACTTTTCGCCGAACAGATGAGAAAATTCAAACCCGAAAAAGCCTGTATAACTGATCAGGCCTCGTTTGAAAAATACCCTCGTCCGCTAGCGGGCGCGGCAAAAATACTTCCTCCGGACAAATTGAGTTCCCTGTGCACGGACAAAAAAACGGATCTTGTCATCGCCGGATCTTCGGGAAGCTCCGCCCTCATCCCCATACTGGAGGCTCTTTCCAAAGGTAAAACCGTCGCCCTGGCCAACAAAGAGCCCATAGTCATGGCAGGGGACATTTTAACCGCGGCCGCTAAAAAACACGGAGGAAAGATAATCCCTGTGGATTCCGAGCACAGCGCGATTTTTCAATGCATGGAAAATTCGAAAGTCACGCCGGAAAAAATATATATAACAGCTTCCGGCGGGGCTATCCTCACAGCCTCCGGAAAGAAAATAACGCCCGGATTCATACTCGCGCATCCTATATGGAAAATGGGTAAAAAGATAACCGTGGATTCTTCCACAGGCATGAACAAGGGCCTTGAGGTGATCGAAGCCCATCACCTTTTCTCCATGGATTTTTCCAGGATCGCGGTGCTGCTGCACCCCAAGGCGCTGATACACGGAATGATTGAATTTGCCGACGGCAGTGTGAATGCATATCTTTCCATGCCCGATATGAAAATACCCATAAGCTACGCCCTGCATTACCCCCAAAAACAGAAAATGCGCAATCTGATGAATTTCACAAAACTGGATATGACGCTGGAAAAATATCCCGCAGGGAAATTCATATGTTTCGGCCTGGCGCTTGATGCCGGAAAAAAAGGCGGGCTGTATCCGGCCGCTCTTGTAGGAGCCAATGAAACAGCGGTAAAAGCTTTTCTCGATGAACGCATTCCCTTCGCGCGCATTGCTCCCATTATCAGGAAAACGCTTTCTGAAACGCCGAAAATGCGCTACAATATCCCCAATGTGCTGCGTGTTGAGAAATGGGCGAAAGGCCGCGCGGAAAAACTTATAAAATGAATATTGGATCGATCTTAACGCGGCTTGGCGGGATCTTTACGGGCGCCAACATCCTGGATTCCGTTTACATACTGCTGGCTATCAGCCTTGTCATAATCATACACGAGGCCGGCCATTATTCCGCGGCGAGGATAATAGGCGTTTATGTTGAGAAATTCTCTCTCGGATTCGGGCCGGTTCTCATCAAAATAAAAAGAGAGACCGAATTCCTCTTATCCCTGATACCCCTGGGAGGTTATGTCAAAATGCGGGGGGAACACCCTTTTGAAACCGCAGAACTCTCCTCACCCGACGGATTTTTCTCAAAAAGCCCTCTGCAGAGGATTTTTGTCGTCGCCGCGGGACCTGCGGGAAATTTCATCCTCGGTTTTTTGATATTCTTCATCACGACCTGGGCGGGCGGAAAACTTATCATACAGAACCTGGCGAAAACGGGAAATATACTCGACGGCAGCCCCGCCCAAAGTGCCGGGTTAAAACCCGGGGACAGGATAGTCTCGATAGACGGCCGGGCAATGGAAAAATGGGACGACCTTGTTTCCGCCATTCACCCCAGCGCCGGAAAAGACTTGCTGTTTATTATTGAACGGAACGGAAAGCGTTTTGAAAAAACCATAATCCCCGCACTGGACAAACAGACGGGAACGGGACTCATCGGCATCAGCGCCCCTTACGCCCGCTCCCCCATCGCGCCGCACAGGGCATTCCTGACAGCCGCCGACAGGAGCGCCGGCATCGTAATAATGACCGCGAGATTTCTCGTGATGACAATAGCGGGAAAAGTCAAGGCAGAGGTCACGGGTCCGGTGGGGATAGCCTCAATAATGAAAGACACCCTCTCCCAGGGATGGATAGCCTTTTTTGAACTCACGGCGCTCTTGAGCCTCAACCTCGGCCTGATAAACCTCTTCCCCATTCCCATTCTTGACGGCGGGCATGTGGTCATATTCGCGTGGGAAGGAATCACAAAAAAATTCCCGTCGGAAAAAACTTACGGCATCCTGCAAACGATAGGTATGGCTTTCCTGCTCATTGTGATGCTCGCGGCCACACGAAGCGACCTGATCCGCATCTTCGGTTAACGGAGACTGTTCCAGGGCATATGAGGTTCGCCGATAATTCTTTTCGCCAATTAGGTAACAAAAGTCAACCCCCCGCGCCTATTTAATGACCGCTATCTTGCCTTTGGCGGAACCAATATCTGACCTCAGGAAATAATAATATACTCCTGAGGCCGCGGGGCGTCCGTATTTGTTTTTGAGCTCCCAGTCGGCTCTCATGGAAGAATTTAATGTCACTATTCCCTCACCCTCGCGCAGAAGCGCCACTTCCTCGCCCACAAGATTATATATGCTCACAGACGGACGCGAGCCCAGGGGAATGTTTGATATATGAAGGATCCCCGACCGCACGGGATTGGGCCAGCAATAAACCATAGTCAGGCCGGGCGCTGAACGCGAAACAGCCGTCTGCACCCTTGTATAGAACACGGCATCCGTTGTGTTCATCAGAAGGTCAAAATTGATTATGTGATCGCAGGGACAGAGCTCCGAAACGCTGAAGCGAAAGGGCGAGGAAACATTTGAGGCGCTGGCGAGCGGAGCTATATCGCCGTAATAGGCGTAGCTTGATAAAACCGTCACATAGGGGTCGTTCGTGCTGACGGACGCGCTCACATTCAAAGTGTCCGTTGATTTAAGGTTTTTAAGTTCGACAACAAGCTCGGTGGATGCGCCGGGGCTCACATGGCTCGCCGTGGATAAATTCAGCAGATATGAAACAAAATCCAACTGCTTTTCCGAAGGAAGAACCATCGCGGGATCGCCCAGCAGGTTCAGCGAATACTCTATCCACCGATAGGGATTATTCTGGTCTGATACATCCGTGGCGGCGGGAATAAAATCTATCTTGCTCTTCGCGAAAGCCTCGCCCAGACGCGTCATTCCCTGATCGAACAGAGCGTCGTAGAAAGCCACCATCAACTCGCCGCTGTATTTTGTAGCGTCATTCTCATCAAACCAGCCATAGCGCGCATTGCCCATGAAGGCGCTCCCGCCGCCTGAGCCTTTGACAAAATACTCTCCTATGCAGTCGCTGCTGTCAAACGCCCCAGCATAACAGCCTATGGACGAGACAACAAATGGCTTTGCGTTGGAGAGTGAAGAAACATTTAAATTGTTAAATACAGGGTCAAGCGAGGCGGTCAAGCCGTGGCCGGCGTGATTGAGAAAATCTATCCCTTCATTGATCTCATTTATGGCGGCTGCCGCTGATAGCGTGCCTTCACTCGTATATAATTCCTCAATCTCAAAATCATCGGGCGTCTGATCTTTGACCTCCCCCGGGCCCGTCATAAGATCTTTACCGTCCAAATCGGGTAAACCGGTTGGATCATCTTTAATCAGCCAATCGGCGATAAGAAGCTCCCTAAAATTATTCCTCAGCGGATAATATATTGCCTTCCTGACAAAGTTATCCGCTTCTTCAACATTACTCACAGGAGCCCTTCCTATATAAACGCCGGGCATAAAATTAACCCCGTCAGCCCATTCACCATAAACGCCGTCGCCGTCTTTATCCCAGCTTGATGTTGATGTGTCGGCATAGTAGAGATCGCAGGGGATATTGCCGTCAATATAATCGGCAAGGGCGTTTCTTGTAAGGGCGGAACCTGTCACTCTGGCGTAAACGCCTCTGGCGGGAATGATTTCGGTATCTCCGCCGAGGAGCACATATCTGACGCCGCTGTCACAGTAATCCTTTATACAGGCCTTTATTTTCGCCTGGGTGTCCGCCCCGGGGTAAGAAATCTCTATCTCCGCTACCGTTATGGTGGAGCAGTTAAAGTTTGAAGAATGGCTCTCCAGCAGCGCCTGAAAAGAAGGCATGAGGGTGTTATTCGTTATGAGCAGGTAGCCCTCCGGAGCCGAGGGCAGAGCCGCCGCTATCCTGTCCGAACCCGGCGCAAAAGACGAAACAAAACGCCTGTCCGAAGATGACACGGCGTCCGTACCATGCACTTCGCCGGCAAGGTTTATCCTGAATACAACTTTTTTAATGTGTGTGAGTTTTCCCGAAGGCGGGTCATATTCCGCGGCCTTGAGCGAAAAAGCGGCAAAATGCGCTCCTCCGCGTTCCTGAACAGAATTGAGCTTCAGCAGTTCTGATTCTCCCGGCAGGGAGGCCGGAACGCCTGAAGACCGCGGCAAAGCCTTTGAGGCGCCCGCGCTCATAGGCCTTGGAAGGCCAACCTCTCTCAGCTTAAAACTTCCCGCGACGGGAGCTCTTTCAACGCTGATGATCTCAAAAGAAGGCACGGCGCGGGCCCGGCCAAGGGCGACAAAAAAATTTCTTACAGGCAGAGCCGCCGAGCCTCGCGAAAAAGTGCCGGAACATCCCCGGCTCTTCACAATGTCAAAATCGCCCCTTCGCGTTATTTCAAGAGCCGCGGTCTCAACCGAACACTCCAGAACGCCTCCGCCAAGGCTCTTCACGCTCACGGCCGCAAAAGCGTTATCAAAGCACACGGCAGCACACAATAGTGCAAGAACAAACTGAAATTTTTCTCTCATTACCAAAATTATATAAAATCACTCTCAAAACGCATAATTTGTTCTGGGGTCAGGTCTTGACATTAGACATCGGGAGAGGAGGCGCCCCGTGAATAGTGCCTTTCCTCATTGCCTTCACCTGCTTTTTTATCTACAATATGCTCAGAATTCGGTTCAAGTTAGCAATTTTAGCGGAGGTAAACAAAATGGCAGAAGGAAGATGCATGAAGTGCAAGAAAAACGTTGAGATCAAGAGCCCTGAGGATGTGGTCATGAAGAACGGCATGAAGGCCATCAAAGGCTTGTGCGGCGTTTGCGGAACAAAGGTTTTCAGAATAGTCGGAAAAGCCAAATAACTTTTCTTAATTTTTAAATTAAAACAAGGCGAAATCGGATCAAAATCCGGTTTCGCCTGTTTTTTTTATCCGTATTTCCCTTTTTTCCCGATTACGAGCACAAGCCCTAATCTCTGATTATGAGAACTACCGGTCAATAGTCGCTTCATAGTCCGGCATCCGGCCCACATTCCTTCCCCTTTCAGTTCAGCCATTTTTTTTCATGACGAAAAAACAGGGTTCCTTAAACAGTATGGTCTTCATGCCCGTTTCCAAAGCTATATATGACAGAGATTCCCGGGAATAAAATGAAATGTGCGTGATATCGAGGCGGTACCACCAAAGAGCAAAATCCTCTTTTGTAAGAAACATCGTCCTTCCGGCGAAAATTCCGCCGGGTTTCAGAATATCCGCTATGATCCGAATATCCGATAAAGGACATTTCATGTGCTCTATCACCTCAACGGCCGTGACAATGCCGTATTTTCCCGGATCAAAATCTGCAGCGGGCGCGAAAAAGGGGTCATATATGTCAACTTTATACCCCATCTTCTCTAAAATACCGGCAAGAACCGGCTCCGGTCCGGAGCCGTAATCTAGCGCCGGGCCGGGGGCATGAGCGAAAGGCGCGACACAGATCTTTATGAATTCCTCAAGCATTTTAGTGTAACCGGCATCGCCCTGGTCATTCGTGTGCTTGAGATAGCGCTCTTTCTCGTCCTGGCGGGAAACAACTTTAGTCCTGTTAAGAAAGACAAAACCGCAGTTTTCACAGACGAAATAATGAGGCGCTGAAGAATACGGGGCCGCCTTACCTCCGCAAAGAGCGCATTTAGGGCAATTCATATGTATATTTTATCAAATAAGGGCACGGCCACAAATTAAGACAAAATTTCTATATCAATTTTCAGCGTTTTTTTATAAAATTGAGAAATGGCAACAGACATCAAACCGGTGGAACTCAAAAGCGTCTCCGCTTCAAAATTGCGGCTGTATCTTCAATGCCCGCGGCGCTACTATTACGCTTACGGTGAAGGCATTTTCCAGGAGGAAAACCCGGCCACGCGTTTCGGCTCATACATACACGCGGTGATAGAGGATTACTGCAAAGCTCTGGTCGCGGCCGGAGTGAGCCGGGACATGGAGAAACTTTACTCCGCTGCGAACTCCCGCAAAAAAGAATTCCCGGGAATCCCAGAAACCGGAGACCTGTCTTTTTTTGAAGCGGATGTCTTCCTCAACCGCTTCGCCTCAAAAGAGATAAACCCGGAAACGCTGTATGCCGTTGAAAAAGCTTTTGACATCCCTTTTTATGACAACGAAAAAGTGAGTCTCACCGGGCGTATAGACAGAATGGACATCATCTCCGGAAAAGACATCAGCGCGCTGCACATAATAGACTACAAAACCGGAAAGAACGAATTGAGCGAAGAAGAACTGAAAGCGGACATACAGATGAAGTTTTACATATGCGCGGCTTTTCTCCTCTACAGAAAACACCACAAAAATATCCGCTTCACCCTCGCATATCTGCGGGACGGCAATGAGCTGAGTTTTGAAACATCCCAGCCGGAAATATTCTGCGGTGAAATAGAATGCCTGATACGAGAGCTCGCCTCGGACAACTCTTATGTCAAACGCCCGGGGCCCCTGTGCAGGCACTGCCCCGCCATCAAAATATGCAAGCCGGAGCTGAAGAATGAATAACGCCCCTGATAAAGCGCAGCTGAATTTTGATTTCCTGACCGACAGAGAAAAAAATTACGCCGAGGTGAGCGGCGAGATCAAAAACATAATATACGCAAACCCGGACACCGGGTGGAAAGTGGCCCAGGTGCTGACCGCAACTAAAAAAGAGGCGAAGATCTGCGGCTACCTGCCGGGTATAAAAACAGGCGATATGATCCATGCCCGCTGCACGAAAACCTCGCATCCGCAATTCGGAGAGAGCTTCCAGATCGACGAATTCTACAGGGAACTCCCCTACCAGAAAGAGGGCGTTATAAAATTCATGATGTCCTGTATTGACGGCGTCGGGGAGCAGATGGCCGAAAGAATAGTGAAAAAATTCAAAGACAAGTCCCTGGAAATACTTGAGGAAAATCCCGAAAAGCTGCTTGAGGTGGAAGGCATCAGCGAAAAGCTTCTGGAAAAAATAAAAAAAAGCTCCTCCTCAATAAACACCAGCGTCAAAGAACTCATACTCATAGGTTTTTCGCCGAAGTGGGCCAGCCGCATCTACTTGAAATACGGCGCGGAGGCAGCCTCTCTTATCAAGAAGCGCCCATACAGGCTGATACGCGATTTCAAAGGCATAGGTTTCAAAAAAGCCGAGATCATAGCCGGCAATGTCGGTGTGGGGAAAATGGACTCCGAGCGTATCGCGGCCGGCATATATTTCTCGATCAACACAATTCTTCAGAAAACAGGCCACAATTTCCTCTACCTCAACGAGGTCGTTCGCTCCGCGTCAAGACTCCTTGAAATACCCCGCGCGTGGGCGGAATCAGAAACGCTTTCCAACAAGGGCCTCGTCATAGAAAACGACATGGTGTACCTTCCCAGGTATTACGAGGCCGAAAACGCCGTAGCCGAAAGAATAGCGGAAAAAATAAAGCTCCCCGTGTTTGAAGTGAAAAATTTTTATGACCTTATAAAAGGAATAGAATCGGAGGTGAAGATCAACTTCTCGCCCGACCAGATAGAGGCTGTGAAAAGAGCCCTTTCCAATCCCATGACGGTTATAACAGGCGCCGCTGGCACAGGAAAAAGCACGCTCTGCGTAGGGCTGCTGGCGCTGCTGGATAAACTCGGAAAAACCTATGCTCTATGCGCGCCGACGGGAAAAGCGGCCAACAAGATTGAAAATCTCACGGGTAAAAGTGCGTCTACAATTCACCGCCTTTTCAAATACTCTCCGGCCGACGGCTTCCGCGTTAACTCTGAAGAACCTCTTGAAAAAGATTATCTGATCGTTGACGAGGCCTCAATGGTGGATATACTCCTCCTTCAGGCGCTCTGTGAAGGCGCGGGAAAGAACACCCGGATCGTTTTCATCGGAGACCCCTATCAGCTGCCTCCGGTGGACGCGGGTAATTCCCTGCAGGCGCTGGTCGGGAGCTATTCCATATCCCAGATAATGCTCCCCGAGGTGTTCCGCCAGAAAAAAGAATCCACCATCCTCAAAAACGCCTCTATGATAAACATGGAGAAGGCCTTCCCTATGACCAACGCCGACGATTTTGAGTTCATAGACACAGGCTCGCCCGAGGAAATGATCAAAGCCCTGTATTCCTCCATAGACAAACTCAAAAAGGCGGGTTATCACCCTATAAAGGACATAAACATACTGACCCCTCTCAATAAAGGGGGCGGCGATATTTCAGTTTCCAACCTGAACATACGCCTCCGCGACTGGCTGAACCCCGCCTCGGAGGAAACTTCATTCCTCGTCCACGACAGGGAATTCCGTGTAGGCGACAAAGTGATGCAGAGGAAAAACGATTACGACCTGGATATATACAACGGCGACATAGGCATCATCACCGATGACACGCACAGCGAAAACCGCGTGACGGTGGATTTTGACGGAAAAGAAAAAAGCATTCCCTATTCAAGGATGGACAACATCACTCTCAATTACGCGATGACCGTGCACAAATCCCAGGGCAGCGAATCCAGGGCGGTGATATTTCTGGCCACCCGGAGCGGCTGTTATTTTCTGCTGAACAAAAACCTTTTTTATACGGCCATCACCCGCGCCAGGGAAAAACTCATAATGATCATGCCCTACGAAGTCGTTAAAATGGCCGTCGGCTACAACATCCGGCGGCAGTCGTTCCTTTCGCGCCGCATACAGAAACTTGTCATGGGCCGCGAAAAAAACTGAAATAATTAAAACCAGTCGGAGTTATAACTACTGCTTTTTGGTTCAAGATGGGCGGTGGCAGGGGTTGACCCGCCTTCGCGGCGAAAACTTCGCGGCAAAAGGTTGACAGTCATTGCGGATTTTGTTCAAATTAAAAAGTGCGACAGTGAAATTAATTCCAAACGCATTATAAAGGGGGATTTATGAAATATTATTTTCTCACCGTCATGTTCATGCTGATTACCCTTACCACCGGAATTTTTTGCCAAGAACCCGATGAAATTATCTTCGAGGACGAATCATCCATCAGCAATTTTGAAATGACAATATCTTCAGAGGAATATATAAACAATAACTATGTCGCCCACAGTCTGGGTTTCAAAATTTCAAAGCCGGAACAATGGTCATTTGCTCCTCAAGGCCAAATAAAAAAAGGGCGCGAAATGGTGAGAAAAAAATCCGTAAAAAGCGATATTGACCTTTCCGAAATATGGCAACCACTGACAAGCATTTCCAGATATCCTGTTGGCAAACCTGTCGACTATAATCCCAAAATTACAATATCAGTGCTCGATTTAGAAATGTGGCCAGGCATAGAAAATTCTTATGATGCCGCAAAATCAAATCAGCTCCGCAAAAAAAGCAAAAAGCACAAAGGCAAAATAAAAAAAGTCTCAACCATTAAGGAAATAACTGTAAACGGAAAAACCTGCGCATTTTTCGAATACGATCGTAAAAGAAAATATCGCGGTGAGAAAAAGACGTTTCACTATCTTGCGGCAAGTTTTGTACATAATGAAAAACAATTTTCCATAATCTGTAAATCTCTGAAAAAGGATTTTAAAAACCTGCGCAAAGATTTTCTTGAAACAATTCAGACTGTCAAATTTAAAGATTAACGTTATTTACTGTCAATCAAACTTTGGGCTTTGTTGATTTTCTGTTTTGAGAGTTCGTGGGCGGGATTTATTTTGAGAACTTCCTGCCATTCGGCTATCGCCTCTTCATATCTGCCCTGTTTGTAAAGTTCCGTGGCTTTGTTGAAATGCGCGCCGGCTTTCGCCTTCAGGTTTTAAAAAATATTAAGGGCACCTTTTTTCTATTTTATTGATTCGGGAATATATTCCGGCGGACAGAAAATACCTTCTTTTGTCATTATAAGCGCGGCTTCCTGATTGCGGGGGGCTTTGCCTGAATTCATGTGGAGCACCTGCACAATAAAACGGTCTAGACCGGATTCGGCCTCGGGCGAATAATTACAAACAAAAGAAGCGTCAATTTCTTTGGTTTCGCCTTTATTTACTTCCACATCCACGATTTCAGTATCTTTTAGGCGAAAACCATTAGTGCCATCGGTGTTCAGACAGTAGGCCAGAGTCGCCACTCTTATTTTTGCTTTTGAGCGGGGACCTTTATTCGTAACAATAACTTTCACCGGCACTTTCATACCAAAAAAATAAAGAGGGTATGTTCCCCTGTATTCCGACGGATATATTTTGGCCTCTTTGATTTCGTAGCCGTAAAATTTATAGGTTATACCTTCTGCGTCAGTCACCGTTTCGCCTCGCGCTCCGGAAAATTGAATATCAACGCCTATCTGTTTCTGCTCGCCTTTATGCTGTCCCGCCGCTGAAAGTCCGTCGGGGCAAGTTAACAAAACACCGCCTGCCAAAAAACAGGCCACCGAAAGAAAATTGAGTTTTTGTCGAGTATGCATTTTTCAAATACCTCCTTTACCCCGGGAAATTAATTCATCCCCTTTTTTCCTCTTTTACGCTTCTGAAAAATATTTTTCCAAATTTTCATTGCTCATTATATCGTATTTCGTTATTTAGTGTCAATCAAACTTTGGGCTTTGTTGATTTTCTGTTTTGAGAGTTTGTGGTCGGGATTTATTTTGAGAACTTCCTGCCATTCGGCTATCGCCTCTTCATATCTGCCCTGTTTATAAAGTTCTGTGGCTTTGTTGAAATGCGCTCCGGCTTTCGCCTTCTCCGCGGGTGTCATGCGCGCAGGAGCCGACGGCGGCGGCGGCGCGGGCGCGCCTAAAATCTCTTCTTCCATCCTTTTGATTTCGGCGTCCATGTCAGAAGTTGTTTCCGCCTCGTCGGTGGCCCCGGCTTTTTTGGTTGGCGGCTGCGCTTTTTTGATCGCGGCAGGCGCCGGATCGGGAACAGCGGGAACAATATCATCCGGATAAATTTCTGATATCTTCTCAGCGACAGGTGCTGTATCATCAGGCCGTGTCTCCACGCGCTCGAACGGGACAGGAGCAGGTTTGGAAACAGCGGGTTTAACATCTTCCGGATAAGCGTCTTCGGATTTCAGGTCCGGCACGGCGTCTGAGCGTCTGACAGGCACCTTGATTCCGTCCATATTTTTCGGCAGCACCTGTTCTCTGGGCGGAGAAAAGCGGAAAACCATCTGAATGCGGTGAGAGCCCGAATTGTCCTGAATTTCAAGGGGCAGCGAAAAAGAATAATCCAGCCCCACACTCCTGTCCTCAACGACGAAACTCGCCCCCATGTTAAGCGCCGTCACGCTGTATCCGCAGCGCACGGCGAGAGTCTTATCCGCAAACCATGCTTCCGCTCCAAGACCCCAGCTCAGTTTATCACCCCAGTCCTGCGAGCGGTATATAAGATCCATACCGGTGAGAACATTCTGAAAAAAACCAAGTTCCGGCGCTTTTGCCGAGAAACCCATCCTGTAAATTGACGGCACCTCGTCTTCGTATTTTATTCCCAGATCTACTGGAATAATGTTTTCCGCGGACAGGCCCGCCGAGAAAGTCCCGTTCAGTTTGAACACGGCGCCCATGTCGGCGCTGAAACCCGAGGCGCTGTTTGAATCAAAAAATGGCTGCATTTCATGAGGCAGATTGTAAGAATGGCTCAAATATTTCAAACTGCCCCCGATGTCCGCGGAACCCCGTGAAAAAGCCCCGGAAAGCAAAAGGCTGTTCTCAAAATAAAGGCTTTGAGCGTTGAAACCGGAGTAAGCCATGCCCATCGTAAAAGAATCCTTTGGATACACAGCCGAAAACTGATAATACTTCCACTCAACGCCGCTGAGGCTCATATAAGGTTTGAAACCCATGAGCACGAACTCGGGGGAATCAAGCCCTCTTATGGCGGCGGGGTTATAGAAAAGCGACGACGCGTCGCCGCCGGAGGCGCAGAAAACGCCGCCCATACCTTCGGCCCTCGCCGACCAGCCGGGATTATAAAAGGCTCCGTGCGAATCTGTCGTTGAGAACACGCCCAAAATCGCAAGAGCTATGATTGTTTTCTTCATCATTTTACGATTATCACCGTGCCGTATTTCTTCTGCCCTGTCGCCGTCTGCGTCCTGTATATGTATGCCCCCGATTCCATTATATCCGACGAAGAGGAAGGCCTTGAATTGTTTTCCGTGCCGTACCATGTGTTTCCGTATATATCCACGGCCTTCCTTCCCCCCGGCGAGTATATTTCTATTTTCACAGCGCCGTCAAAGATAAGAGGATAATCCACCGACACAAAACCCGGTTTGCCGGGAATGATATTCGGGACCACCAGCACGCGGAAATCCCAGCCGCTTATGTCCGCGCAGAGTGAGGTTGTGCTGTAAGAGACGGGGGTGAAGATGTAGGGGCTTGAAGAAAGCGTCACGCTGTAATCGCCTGACGCGAGACCGCCGAAAACATAAAAACCCGCGGCATTAGAGACATAGCCGGCGGAGGAATCGCCGCCCAGAGAAACTGCCAGGCCCGGGATCACCGCCCCGTCACTGTCTCTCAGATAGCCCGAAATATCAAACACATTGTAAGTTGTCGCTATTATAATCACACCGCTGGAAATATCCCACTGACCGGCGTCATTGACGGAATAAACCGAGTAGGTGTAGCTGACAAAAGGCACGAGACCCGTGTCATAAAAACTTGTCTCGGAAGCGGAGGCCGTCACGGAGCTCAAAAACACCCCGTTCCTTTCTATGCGGTATTTCACCCCCGCAGAGGATGTCCAGTAAATCGTGGCCGTGTTTGTGGAAACAAGCGGAGGCGTGGCGGATGCCAACGGCGGGATCTGATAGGTGTACGGCGGAGAAAGGGCGCAGGCGGAGGATGCGGAAAAGCCGTTATACGAGCTCCAGGCCTGGACATAGATATTATAAGCCGTGTTGGGGGAAAGCCCCGTCTGCGACCAGAATGTCGTGTCAGCGGGAAGAGTGCCCAGCACAGAGAAATCAGTTGAGGAAAGTATCCTGTAACCGTCCTCATAAACGGCGTCCGTCCAATCCCACATAATGGAAGAAACCGTCGCCGGATAACCCGCGACGGTGGAAGGCGGAAGAGGCGTCGTTTTATCCGTTTTCACGGGGCCTGTCGAGGCGATGGCGGACGCCAGGCCGTCATTATTATATGCCCAGAGCCGGAACCAGTATGTCGTGTCCAGCCGGAGATCAGCGGCAACAGTCGTGCCGGAAATAAAATTATCCGCGATAGCGATAAATGTCGTTATGTTCAAAACAAAGTTATCCGTTGAACGCGACAGGGCGTATCTGGTGACGGGAGAATTTCCCGCGCTGTCCCATGCGAGTGTGACGGTAAAACTCCCGACGCTGATGACGCTGAAAACAGGTTCCGCGGCAAGCGTCCACGGCTCGTCGGCGGGGGAATTGCCTGAACCAGCCGGATTGAAGGCCTGGGCATACCTGTAATAAGATGTGTTGGGCGTAAGGCCCGTTTCAGTCCAGGAAGTGCTGCCGGCACCGAGTGTCTGTATAATGCCGCCGGTGGAGTTTCTGATATAGAAACCCGTTTCGTTATCAGAATCATCCGTCCAGTCCCAGCGAACGGACGAAGGAGAAAGAACGCTGCCCGCAAAACTTAAAGGCGCCGCCGTCGGCACAATGGGAGCGAATCCCGTCGCTTTATTTGACAGAGGCGACCAGTTGAGAGCCTCATCCGCCGTCCGGATGTAGAAATAATAAGTCGTCTGATTGTTCAATCCGGTTACGCTGTGAGCCGAAACAGTACCCCGCGCCACAGCCGTTGAAATATACCAGCTGTAATCCATTGTGCCCCAGACCTGCGCCGCATCCGACGAATATTTTATGAGGAACTGGCTGCCCGTTATTAAATTCCCCGTCGTGCCGTCATCGCCCGGAGTTGTCCACGACAGGTCTATTTCTCCCGGCAGCGCGCCCGTAAGGGCGTTGAGATCATTGACCGGAGCCGGAGCCGACGAAGACGCGAAAGTAAAACTCAAACTGTTTACGGCTGACGATGTGCCCGGCCACACGCCCCAGCCGAATCCGTCATACGCTTTTATCGCGAAATAATATGTCGTCCCCTCTCCCAGCCCCGTGAGAACATAGCTCTCAGCGGAAAGCGAAACCTGCGGCGTCCAGCTCTGCGCGTAAATATTTGTCCAGGATTCAGAGTAATCGGCGGAACTAATGTATTTTGTGGCGTATCTCACCTCATACGATGACGCCGTCCCCGTCGTGCCGTCGTCGCCGGGGGAAGTCCAGTTCAGCGTTATCTGACCGCCCAAACCCGTAGCGCCGGAAAGCGCCGTGAGGTTGCTGATATCCGACGGAGCCGTCAGATCGCATGTCACCGTGCTAATGGCTGTGTCATAGTCTGTCGGCGCATCGACGCCGTTAAAGGCCCTTACTTTGTACCAGTAAGTTGATTCCGCGCTAAGACCCGTGTCAGTATAACCAGGCGTTATATAATTATCCGCAAGATCTTTCAATGTTTCGGTGCTCGTGATAAAATTATCCGTTGAACGGAGTATCTCCCATCTCGTCCATGAAGGATTGCCGTTATTCGACCAGCTGAATGTAAGGCTGGACTGCCACACTGAAACAAAATCGGTGTTGAGCGGCGGATTCGCCAGTGTCCAGACAGTCGCCCCGTTTGAAAGAGCGCTCTCGCCCGCCGAATTGGTTGCTGTGACAACCCTGTAATAGGACGTGTTGGCCGTTAAAGTTGTCTCAAACCACCATGTGACATCCGCGGAAAGCTCCTGAAGAACAACAGAAGGCGCGCTGCCTGATTTCACCCTATACGCCATTTCGCCGGCGACATCATCCCAGTTCCATCTGATGCTTGAACTGGATAAGACTGTTCCCGTAAAATTCGCGGGCGCGGGGGGAATATCACTCGTATAGGAAGTCGTTTTGTTGGAGAGAGGCGACCAGTTCCCCGCCTCGTCCGATGTCTTTATGTAGAAATAATATGTCGTGGCATCTATCAGGCCAGTCACAGTGTGCGCTGAAAATGTTCCATTAGCGACAGCTGTTGATATGTACCAGCTGTAATCCATTGTGTCCCAGCTCTGCGAGGCGGCGGATGAATATTTTATGAGGAATTGACTGCCTGTTATTAAATTCCCCGTCGTGCCGTCATCGCCCGGCGTTGTCCACGACAGGTCTATCTCACCCGCCCCCGAGCCTGTCACGGCGTTCAAATCCGTCACAGCAGCCGGAGCCGAAGATGACGCGAAATTAAAATTCAACCTGTTTACGGCTGACGATGTGCCCGGCCAGACGGACCAGCCGAATCCGTCATGGGCTTTTACAGCGAAATAATATGTCGTCCCCTCTCCCAGCCCCGTGAGAACATAGCTCTCTGCGGAAAGAGATATCTGCGGCGTCCAGCTCTGCGCGTAAATATTTGTCCAGGACTC